>CAYTMD010000054.1:0-19728 GCA_964438685.1 uncultured Acidobacteriota bacterium | reverse complement strand
CGAAGATTACTTTTCTGCCGGACCGGGAGATATTTGAGTCCATCGAATTCAACTTTGATACGTTGTCCCAACGCCTGCGCGAAATATCTTTCCTGAATAAAGGTCTGACCGTCCGATTGAAGGATGAGCGCAGCAACAAACAGAGTGAGTTTCATTACAATGGCGGAATTGCCGAATTCATCAAGCACCTCAACAAGAATAAGAATGTGCTTCACGCCACGCCTCTTTACGCGGAAAGCGACCGCGATGACATCCACATGGAGTTCGCCCTCCAGTACAACGACGCTTACGCAGAGAACGTGTTTTCCTTTGCCAACAACATCAACACCGTTGACGGCGGCACACACCTTTCCGGCTTCCGCTCCGCGTTGACACGGGCCATCAATCAGTTTGGGCAGAACCAGGGCCTGTTCAAGGACGTGAAGGAGAACCTCCAGGGCGAGGACGTGCGCGAAGGTCTGGTAGCGGTGGTCAGCGTAAAGTTGCCGCAGCCGCAGTTTGAGGGACAGACCAAGGGAAAACTCAACAGCGACATCCAAAGCACCATGGCCAGCTTCGTCTACGAGAAGCTGATGGAGAGTTTTGAAAAGAATCCCACCGTGGGCCGCAAGATTTGCGCCAAGGCTGTGGATGCCTCTCGCGCCCGCGAGGCCGCGCGCAAAGCCCGCGAACTCACGCGCCGCAAGGGGGCTCTGGATTCCGGCGGGTTGCCCGGAAAGCTTGCCGATTGCCAGGAGCGCGATCCCGAGCGTTGCGAACTATTTCTGGTGGAGGGCGATTCGGCCGGAGGCTCCGCCAAACAGGGCCGCGACCGCCGCTACCAGGCCATTCTGCCGCTGCGTGGAAAAATCCTGAACGTGGAGAAGGCCCGGTTTGACAAGATGCTGGGCCACGAAGAAATTCGCGCCTTGATTACGGCGCTGGGAACCGGCATCGGCAAGGATGACTTCGACTTGGCAAAGCTTCGCTACTCCAAAGTCATCATCATGACCGACGCGGACGTGGACGGTGCGCACATCCGTACGCTTCTGCTCACTTTCTTTTATCGCCAGATGCCGCAATTGGTGGAGCACGGCAATATTTACATCGCGCAACCGCCGCTCTACCTGATTAAAAAGGGTAAGAAAATACAATACATTAACGACGAGAAGGAGTTCCGCCGCGAAGTGTTGCGCCGCGCCACCGAGGATCACGCCGTGCAATTCGGCGAGGGTGGCAAGAAGAAGCTGGAAGGCGGCGAACTGACCAATTTCCTGATGGCTTTTGGCGAATATATCGAGCTTTACGCCAAGCTGGAAAAGCGTATTGGCGATGGACGCCCCATTGACGCTCTTTTGCGTGCCGAACTTTCCAAGAAAGCCGAACTCGACAATCAGGAGAAGCTGGAAAAGGTGGCAAAGGACCTGCGTGCGGAAGGCTTCAAAACCAGCATCAATCTGGACGAGGAGCACAGCATCCATTTCCTGGTGTTCCATAGTGAAACGATGCCGGAACGCACTATTGATTGGGAATTGCTCTCCAGCCCGGAGTACCGCCGGCTTTACGATCTGCACAAGCGCGTTCATGAATATGACCAGCCGCCCTTCATCATCACCTCCAATGGCAACACGTTGACTATCGAGGATCGCAAGGAACTGGTGGATCACGTCATGGCAGTGGGGAAGAAAACGTTCAGCGTGCAGCGCTTCAAAGGGTTGGGCGAAATGAACCCCAACCAGTTGTGGGAAACCACCATGGACGCCGATCAGCGCACGATGTTGCAGGTGAAAGTGGAAGACCAGGTGGAAGCCGATTCTATTTTTACCGTGCTTATGGGCGACGTCGTCGAACCCCGCCGCCAGTTTATCGAGGACAACGCGCTGGATGTGAAGAACCTGGATATTTAAGCTTTTACCAAGGCGATTCAGCGGGGCGCACGTAGTATGAAGGGAAATACGGAGAAGCAAGCACGCGGCGTCAACAGCGCTGACCTCGCCAACCATTCTGTCTTCGGTATCTAGGCGGACGGCGAGGACTTGAAACACATGCACGCTTGGCTGAAGAAGATTCGCACGCCGCGTTATCTCAGGGACGGTGGGAGGTTGTAGTTGCGGCCACCGCAAAAAATCCAAACGCAATCCGAAGTCGTAAAGGCTTTCGAGGAACGGAACTATGGGTGATCAAGAACTAATCAAGCCGTCGCGGGATATTCCCGTCAACATCGAAGACGAGATGCGCAAGTCGTATCTGGATTACGCGATGAGCGTGATCATTGGTCGGGCGCTGCCCGATGTGCGGGACGGGCTGAAGCCCGTACACCGCCGCATCCTCTACGCGATGTACAAAGAGGGCAACACCTCCGACAAGCGATACATCAAGTGCGCCGGCGTGGTGGGCGAGGTGATTAAGAAATATCACCCGCACGGTGACATAGCGGTTTACGACACGCTGGTGCGCATGGCGCAGGACTTCAACATGCGCTACCCGCTGATCGACGGTCAAGGCAACTTCGGTTCGGTGGATGGAGACCGGGCAGCGGCTTACCGGTACACCGAGTGCCGCCTGGCCAAAGTGGCCGAGGAGATGCTGACCGACATTGAGAAAGAGACGGTGGATTTCATCCCCAACTATGATGAGTCCACGGAGGAGCCCACTGTCCTTCCCACGCGGATTCCCGGCCTCTTAATTAATGGATCGGACGGAATCGCTGTGGGCATGGCGACCAAGATTCCCCCCCATAACCTCACAGAGATTATTGAGGCCACCGTCCTGCTCTTGAATAAGCCTACGTCTTCCCTCGAGGAGATACTGGCGCTCGTTCCCGGTCCCGACTTCCCCACCGGCGCTTACATTTACGGCAGAAGCGGGATCAAAGATGCCTACCGGACGGGCCGCGGGCAGTTCACCATGCGTGCCAAGGCCGCCATTGAGCGCCCCCTCAAAGAGAAGGTCCAGATCGTCATCACCGAGATTCCTTATCAGGTCAACAAATCCAGGGTTATTGAGCGAATCGCGGAACTGGTGCAGGAAAAGAAAATCGAAGGCATCTCTGACATCCGCGATGAATCGGACCGCGATGGCATGCGCATTGTCATTGAGATCAAGCGCGGTGAGCAACCGGAAGTTATCCTGAACAACCTCTACAAGCACACGCAGCTTCAGGAGACGTTCGGAATGATCATGCTGGCCATCGTCAAAGGCCAGCCGCGCACGCTTCCGCTGATTGAGGCGCTGCAGCTTTTCATTGACCATCGCGTTGTTGTGGTCCGGCGCCGGACGGAATACGACCTGCGGAAAGCGCAGGATCGCGCCCACATTTTGGAAGGCTTTCTCAAGGCGCTTTCGCAACTCGACGCCATCATCAAATTAATCCGTGCGTCAAAGACTCCCGCCGAGGCGCGCGCGGGATTGATCGCCACCTTCGAGTTTTCCGATCGCCAGGCGCAGGCAATCCTGGAAATGCAATTGCAGCGCCTGACCGCCTTGGAACGTGACAAGATTCAAGCGGAGTATGATGAACTTGAGAGGAAGATTGCCGAGTATCAGGAAATCCTGGCCAGCGAAACGGTGCTAAAGAAAGTCATCGTCAACGAGTTGAAGGAAATCCAGAAGCAATACGGTGATGCGCGGCGCACGGAAATTATCGAACAGCAGGATGAGATCCGGTTGGAGGACTTGATCGCCGACCAGGAAGTCATCATCACCATCTCTCATTCCGGGTACACCAAACGCACGCCATTGAGCACCTATCGGCAGCAAGCGCGCGGGGGCAAGGGACGGCTGGGGATGAAGACGCGCGAGGAGGACTTTGTCGAAAACCTCTTCATCGCCTCCACGCACAGCTATATCCTTGTTTTTACCAACACCGGAAAGCTCTATTGGCTGAAGGTATACGAAATCCCCGATGTGGGCGCCGCCGGCAAGGGCAAGCACATTTTGAATCTGGTCAACCTGTCGAAAGAAGAGAAGGTGGCGGCTGTCCTGGCGGTTAAGGAGTTGCCGGAGGAGCCGAAGGATGTGACCGTCGATGGTTTGACGCTGGCCGCGGAAGGTTACATCACCATGGTCACACGGCAGGGCATCATCAAGAAGACCCGCCTCGCCGATTTCTCCAACCCCAACTCGCGCGGCATTATCGCCATGAAGATCGAAGATGGTGATGAACTGATTGCCGTGAAGCTGACCTCCGGACGCGACAACATTTTCCTGGCCTCGCACGAAGGAATGGCCATCCGCTTCCCTGAGTCCGACGTCCGCGATATGGGACGCGCCGCCTACGGTGTGTACGCCATGGATCTCGACAAAGGCGACTACATTGTGGGCATGGAAATCGTGGGTGACAAAGAACTGATGCTCTCCATTACAGAGAAAGGTTACGGCAAGCGCACCGCCATCATCGAGTACCGCTTGCAGACGCGGGCCGGCAAGGGCGTCATCAATGTTAAAACCACAGAGCGCAACGGCAAGGTGGTAAATGTCCTGAGCGTTACGGAAGAGTCGGAAGTGATGATTATCTCCCAACAAGGCAAAATCACCCGGCTTGATTCCAGCACCATTCGGGAGTGCGGACGTTCCTCACAGGGTGTGCGCCTGATTAACCTGGAGGAGGGCGACCAGGTGGCGGCTGCCGGCTTGATCAATGAGACCGACGACGACGGGCCTTCGCAGCCGCCGCTGATTCAGTAAAGCAGTGACGAGTGACAAGTGACGAGTGACAAGCAAGCAGTTCCGGGTAGAGCCGGTGTATAATTCTGTCGGAGCGGGGACTTATGCAGACAGTCAAAGACCTTACCATCGACGAGTTTAAAGCTGTGGTCGGCGAGGCGATTGAGGAAAAGTTACGCGAGTTGCTGACGGATTCGGATACTGGCTTGACGCTTCGGCCTGAAGTTCAAGCCCGCCTGTTGAAGGAGCTTCAGGAACCAGAACTAGGGAACGAGAATATTCCTGCGGCTGAGGTCGCTCGCCGTCTTGGTCTGGAATGGTAAATGTATCAAATCGAATTCCGGCCTCGTGCAGCGCAGGAGATTGAAGACCTCGACGAAGTGGTGGCTGGCCGTGTGCTGAAGAAGCTCCGTTGGCTTGCAGAGAACTTTGACTCGATCAAACCTGAAGCCCTCGTGGGACCGCTCGCAGGGCTTCTCAAGCTCAGGGTGGGAGACTATCGAATCATTTACCAGCCTGATCGTGAGAAGAAAGTGCTAAGTATCCTGTTGGTGGGCCATCGGCGCGAAATTTATAATCAGCCCTCGTGATACCATCTTGTGGGAACCGCCCCCGCCCCTTTCTTGTCACCGCTCTTGAGACTTGGCCCCACTCACGATATCCTTTTGCTGGGCGGCATCATCAAACCATTGGGGTGAAATCGGGATTGGTAAGATGGGAATTAGTTGCTAGCTACTAACAACTAGCCACTAATCACTGCTTCTAAAATGGGCGAACTGGAAACAAAACAACAGAGGCTGCAAGAGCAACTCGGCAAGTTGCCTTCCCTGATCGTTGCCTACTCAGGCGGCGTGGACTCCGCCTACCTTGCCTACGCGGCGCATCAAGTTTTGGGTGATCGCATGCTCGCGGTTACGGCGTTAAGCTCCAGCTACTCAGCGCGCGACCGTGAGGAAGCCGAGAAGTGTGTTGCCCATGGGCATTTCCGGCACGAGTTCATTGTTACTGATGAACTCGCGAACCCGAGCTATCGCGCCAACAACGCCGATCGATGCTACTACTGCAAGGATGAACTCTTCGTAAAGCTCGATGAAATGGCTGGCAGCCGCGGCATTGCTGCCGTGGCTTACGGTATCAACAAAGATGATCTGGGCGACTGGCGCCCCGGTCAGCAAGCTGCGCGCGAGCACAAGGTGCTAACCCCGCTGCTGGATGCGGGGATGACCAAGGCCGACATCCGCGAACTCTCGCGCCAGGTGGAATTGCCGGTGTGGGACCGCCCCGCTTCTGCCTGCCTTTCTTCACGCATCGCCTATGGAATTGAAGTCACGCCGGAGCGTTTGGCCGTTGTCGAAAAAGGCGAAGAAGCCATCCGCGCGCTGGGATTCCGTCAGTTCCGCGTGCGCTATCACGAGGAACTTGTACGCATTGAAATATTGCTCGATGAATTGCCCCGCGCCCTTGACCCCGCCATGACCCGCAAGTTTGTTGAGATTTTCAAAGCCCTCGGCTTCAAGTTTGTCACCCTGGACCTGGAAGGCTTCCGGTCAGGATCGATGAATTCCGTGCTGGTGAAGATTCAGAAGTAGGAAGCACCCCATCAACAAATCGAGGCCGCAGATGAACGCCGATGAACGCGGATTCAAACACAGGGAATTGACGGAAAAAATCATCGGTGTGTTTTACGACGTTTACAACGAGTTGGGACACGGGTTCCTCGAGTCTGTGTATGAGGAGGCGATGCGAAGTTGTCGGTGATTTTCGCGCTGATGTAATTGTGGAACGGGCGGTGATACTGGAGCTGAAAGCACCTTCGGGGATTGACCCGGCGCATGAGGCGCAGTTACTGAATTATCTGCGCGCGACAGCGATTGAGGTTGGCCTACTGCTGAATTTCGGGCCCCGACCGCAGTTTAAGCGCCTGGTTTTTGAAAACTCGCGAAAGCAAATCCGCGTTAATCCGCGTTAATCTGCGGCTGGCTCTTCGAAAATTCCTTCGCTACCAGAATGGTATTGGTATGAATTTGGATGGTGTCTTCAACGCGGCGGGCGTAACCTCCCGCCAGCGTGACCGCGATGGGAATATGTTTCGCGCGCGCCTTCTCAAAGACCAGCCGGTCGCGCTGCATCAGCCCGTCGATCGACAGTTTTAGTCCTCCGAGTTGGTCGTCACGATAGGGATCGGCGCCCGCCACGTAGTAGATGAGATCAGGCTGGAATTTACTGAGCGCGAGGTCCAGTCCTTTCTCCAGTTCCTGAACGTATTCCGCGTCTTCCACGCCGTCGCGCAGATCGATATCGAGCGTGCTAGGGGGCTTGGGGTAGGGATAGTTGTTTACCTGGTGGATGGAAAGGGTGAACACCGTGGGATCGCCCGTGAAGATTGCGGCGGTACCGTTTCCGTGGTGCACGTCGCAATCCACGGTCATCGCGCGTGTGATGACTTTATCTTTTTGCAGGCGCCGTATGCCGATGGAAAAATCGTTTAGAACGCAGAAGCCTTCGCCGTGGTCAGGGTAGGCGTGGTGGAAGCCCCCGCCGATGTTGACCGCGATGGCATCCTGGAGTGCCAGGCGCCCCGCCAGGATCGATCCGCCGGCGCAAAGCCACACGGCGCGCACAAGCTCCGGCGAGTAGGGAATTTCCAGCCGCAATATTTCCGGATAGGAAAGCTTCCCTGCTTGCAGCTTGCGAATGTATTCGCGGCTGTGGACCAGCGCAATATCGTCCTCGGAAGCCGCTGGCGGGGTGACAAAATCCTGCGGATCGGCGATCTGGTCGCGCAGCACTTGTTCCTTGATCAGGCGATACTTGATGGAAGGGAAAACGTGGTTTCCCAGGTTGAGGTCATATTGGTCGGAGTAGACAAGCCTCAAGACGACAGCCCCCCACGGCTTGCATTCTAGCAGTTTCGAACCGTCGAAGGGGACGCAGATTAATCCGCTCCGCACTTGCGGATAAGCTCGAGCAGGTTGGCCAGGTCCTGCTCCGTGGTTTGCGCATTCATGAGGGCACACCGCAGGTAGAGCCTCTGGCCGATCAAGGTCTGCACCAGGAAGAATTTACCGGAGGCGAGAACGCGTTTGCGGATCTTCGCCTGATATTCATTGAGCTGTTGGATGCTCAATGTGCCGGCTCCAGCGGCGCTGGGGAGATGGCGGAAGCAGAGGATGTTGCACATCGGGTCGGTGAGCAGTTCGAAGTCGGTTTGCGCCTTGATTTTAGCCGCGAAGGCACGTGCGAGGTCAAGTTTCTGCGTGACCAGTTCGCCGAGTCCCCGCGCGCCGTAGAGTTGAAAGCACAACCACAGCTTCCAAGCCTGCATCGGCCGCGTGCATTCGACGGTGCGGAGGCCGAGGTCATACTCCGGGAATGGATGCCGGCCAAAGAGGTAACTCGCCTCCTGGTTAAACGCTTCGAATCCATGCGACCCTTGACGGAATAGCAAGGCGGTAACAACGTTGGGCATGAAGAGCATCTTGTGCGCGTCCCAAATCACGGAGTCGGCGAGTTCGATCCCGTCCGCCAGCGACCGGTATCGGGGGCTGAGCAACACGGAGGCTCCGTGGGCGCCATCGACATGGAACCACACGCCCTGGGCCCGGCAAAACTCCCCGATTTCACGCAACGGGTCGAAGCTGCCGGTGGCGGTTGTCCCGGCGCTGGCCACTACGGCCGCAACTTTCTTCCCTTGCGCCACCGCGGCGTGGTAGCACTCCGCCATGGCGGCCGTGTCCATACGGAAATTCCGGTCAACGGGAACGCGCAATACGTTTTCCTGACCCAGGCCCAAAATGCTGGCCGACCGAGCCACCGAGTAGTGGGCCTGTTCAGACGCCAATATGGCCAGCGGAGGACCGCCGCGTACGCCCTTTTCCCACGCCACACCACCGGAGGCATGATTGCGGGCCACCAGCAGGGCGGTAAGATTGCCCAAAGACCCGCCGGAAGTGAAGACTCCGTCAGCCTCGTTGTTCCAGCCCACCAGTTTGCACAGCCAGCGCGCAGTCTGCCGCTCGATGTGGGTGGCCGAGGGGCTCATTTCGTACACGGCCATACTTTGATTGAACACGCCGGCCACAAGCTCCGCCAGACTGGCCGCGGGCACCGGGGCGCCGACCTGGTGGCCAATATAGCCGGGATGCTGCAAGTGAATACCCTGTTCGATAAGCTCCTGGAGCCGCTGGTGCAGCGCCAGGGGGGCATCCGCAGCCGGTTCAAGCGGCAACGGCTGCTGATAACTTTCCGGCAGCGTCAAAGGATTTGGTTCCGGCAGCACCGGCATGGCGCCCTGCCGGGCGGCGAGCACGTAATCCGTCAACTGATCGACCAGGCGATGGCCCGCCTGGCGAAATACTTCCGGGTCGTATATCGATTCAATGATATCCACTTTAGTATCCATAATATTATATATCAACAACAATATGAAATGAACAGCCGGATGATCAGGGCGGCGGGTTGGGGACGGCTATTCCACGGTCACCGACTTGGCCAGGTTGCGGGGCTGGTCCACGTCGCAGCCGCGCAGGACTCCGATGTGGTATGCCAGCAATTGCAGGGGTACCACTTCCAGGATGGAAGAGAGCAACTCATTCGTGTGAGGCAGGACGATGAGATGGTCGGCCATCTCGCTCACTTCACGGTCTCCTTCCGTGACCAGTGCCAGGATGGTGGCCCCACGCGCCTTGGCTTCCTTGATGTTCGCAATGGTGCGCTCATAGCGGGCGCGCGAATCCTCGGCGTCCCAATCGCAGGTGGCGATGACGACCACCGGCATGCCGTCGGCAATCAGGGCGATGGGCCCGTGCTTCATTTCGCCGGCCGGACAAGCCTCCGCATGGATGTAGGAAAACTTCTTCATCTTCAAGGCGCCTTCCAGGGCTACCGGGAAGTGCACGCCGCGGCCGAGGAAAAGGAAATCCGACGAGCGGTAGAAATGCCGCGCGAAATCCTCAAACTCATCGTCTTTTTGCAAAACACTTTCAAGTTGTTTGGGCAAGGCGGTCAGGGCTGCCAGGAGCTTTTTGGCATCGGCCTCGGGAAGGCGGTCGCGCGTTTGTGCCAGGTAAACTGCGAACAGGTAAAGCGCCGTCAACTGTGCCGTGAATGTCTTGGTCGAGCCCACGCCAATTTCCGGTCCGGCGTGCGTGTGAATGGTGCCATTTGCCTCCCGCGAAACCATGCTGCTCAGCACATTGCAGATGGCCAGCGTCTTGGAAAACTTCGCCTTGGCCTCCCGTTGCCCGGCGATGGTGTCAGCCGTTTCGCCGGATTGGGTGACCAGCAGGGTAAGGGTTTCGGCATCCACCAGCGGATCGCGGTAGCGGAATTCCGAGGCGTAATGCACTTCCACCGGCACCCGCGCCAGGCGCTCAATCATCACTTTTCCCGCCAGGCCCGCGTGGCGGGATGTTCCCGCGCCGACGATCCGGATTTCCTTGAACGAACGGAAATCCTCCGTGGTAATGTCCATTTCATCCAGGAAAACCTCGCCGGATCCCGGAGAGAACCTTCCCAGAGCGGTGTCGCGGACCGCGCGCGGCTGCTCGTAGATTTCCTTCAGAGTGAAGTGCTTGAAGCCGCCTTTTTCCGCCAGGATGGGATCCCAGGTGATGTGCTGCAAGCGCCGCGTCACGGGATTACCATCGAAATCCGACAAGGTCACGCCGTTGGGGGTAATCACCGCCACGTCGCCATCGGAAAGAAAGAACAGGTCGCGAGTGTGGTAAAGGATGGCGGGTACGTCGCTGGCCACAAAGTACTCGTCTTTGCCCAGGCCAATCACCGCAGGCGGGCCCAGCCGCACGGCAACGATCTTATTCAGATCCCGGGTGGAAATAATGGCGAGCGCGAACACCCCCACCAGTTGACGCACGGCCGCACGCACGGCGTCTTCCAGGCTGGTCGGAGGCCGGCTGGGGTCATTTCCATTCAGGTGTTTTTCCACCAGGTGGGCGATGACTTCCGTGTCGGTTTCGGTGGTGAACTTGTGCCCCTCGGCTTCGAGCTGCTTCTTCAGTTCCAGGTAATTCTCAATGATCCCGTTGTGTACGACCGCCACGGTGTGATGGCAATCGCTATGCGGATGGGCGTTCTCCTCTGTGGGCGCGCCGTGAGTGGCCCAACGTGTGTGCCCGATGCCATACGAGCCGTCAATGGGATCGAGACGAACCTTCTCTTCCAGATTTCGCAGCTTGCCAGTGGACCGGCGGACGTCCAGCTTCCCGTCGCGCATCACTGCCAGGCCGGCGGAGTCGTACCCGCGGTATTGCAGGCGCTGCAGGCCCTCCAGCAGCACAGGTACCACACGCTTGTTTCCGATGTATCCGATAATTCCTGACATAAAGTTTTGCCACGGGCAAAGGCGTCTGCCCGGCACTCTAAAAGCGTTTCGCCAAAAGGGTGGTTAACAACCAATTATAGCAGCAGCGCGGGGAACCGGATGGGATTATGAGGCGGTCATCCATCCGGCGCCGTTGCCCTTGGATATTGACCGACGTTGTCAACCAAGTGGATCGTCGAGGATGCTATGGAGGGGTGTTATTTCTTAGCATCCACAATTTCTTTGGGCATGTGAGGAAGCACGAAGTCGCGAATGGCAAGGGCTGAAGCGCGGGCTTGCTCGGCCGTCTCTACTGTGGGCCAAAAGGTATCGTCGTACCGTAGTCGAACACCATAGGGTGTCAACTCGGAAGCCATGGGTGTAAGAGTGCGGAACATGGCGTCGATTTCGGCGCAGAGTTCGGTGAGATCGCCCAGGTTGTGGGTAAAGGGAAATGGTCTGTCATGAAATGCCAGAAAGCCCTTCAGGTATTTCTCGGCTGCCTGCTGAGCGTGGAAGCAGGCCCCATCGAACGCGCCCGCTCCCAGCGCTGCTTCCAGTGTGACCATATCGCTTGCGGCCTTCCGCAGCCAGCCGCGGACCACGTCAGCCTTTGTTCTCATACACCACCTTTCCTTCACGGACGGCCGTGGTGATGAAAGCCTGGGGTACAGAACTCCAATCGCTGACTTCTTCGGGAGTGTATGTGATGACGTCCACGGGCGCGTTCAGCCCCGCCAACGCCAAGTAGAGGGCGGCGTCACGGCGGTTGCCCGGCTCTGTGGAATCTTGAATCACCAAAATGTCAATATCGCTATCGGGCCGGGCATCGCCCCGCGCCCGGCTGCCGAAAAGAATGATCTTGTCGGGTTGCGCCGCAAGAACGATGCGCTGGACAATTCGTTCGAGTAATTTACCTTCGTCCATAACCCAGTTCCCTCAACTTGCCCCCCAGTACGCAGTAGGATTATCCCACACGCGCAACTACTTTTCTTGTTTACCGAATCATCACACGGTCGAGGGCTAATTGCCAATGCCTTTGCAGTCAGCTCACGCGTCCTGGCAGGAACTGTCTCAGGAAGCGATGGGCCAGGATGAAGCCATCTTTCCGGGTTTGGGGAAAGTCTGGTTCACTGGCAGTGTGCGGCGTATCCCAGAAGGGATCCTCATGTTCCACGGCCACTCCACCCGAGAATTTCGCCTGCAATAAAACCGTGATGAATTTCGGCCAGTCGATCAGCCCCTGCCCCGGTATGCGGTACCGCCACCAGCCTTGACCATGGATTCCCACTCGTTGCAGCACGGCCTGGGTGATTTCGGTATCTTTGAGGTGCCCGGCGCGAATGCGGTCGCGGACCCGCCAGGCCGCGTCATAGGGATCGATGAACTGGCGGACCAGGTGGGAAGGATCGAACTCCAGACCCAGGCGGAGACTGGGGACCAATTCAAAGACTTTCTCCCATGCCTCAGGTACCGTGGCGAAGTTCACCCCCGTGGGGTAGTTTTCCCAACCCATGCTGACATCCAGCTTGTCGAGCACCGGAACGTACTTCTCGTTGACCACCGCGGCGAGTTCTTTTACCTGGCGATCAATGTCCGCGCCGGGGATGCCTCCGGAGAACGTCCCGCAGAACTTGCAGCCCAGGCGATGGGCGAATTCGAGACAGCGGATGAATCGCGCCTGAGCTTCGGCGCGCGCTGCCGCGTCGGGGTCAATGTGATTGAGCCCTCCCCACATGCATTCAATGCTGATGATGCGCGCCCCGGTTTCACGCGAGGTGGAGAGGATATCGTCGATCTGGAAATCAGAGAGCTTGTCGGGATCGAAGAATTTATCGAGTGGAATGACCACGCCCTCGTACCCGGCCGCGGTGGCAAAGGCAAGCTTCGGGCGCGAGTACGGCGTGAGGATCGCCAGCTTGGGATAGGGAGTGTCGGGCGCCAAGCCGGTGGATGGGCTTGCCTCCGCGGCCCGCGCCATACCGCCTTCATTGGGTGCGCCAGAAGCGAAGCTTCCACCGCCGGCGACGGCGAGACTGCTCGACCCGAGCGCCGCCGCCGAAGCTCCGCGCAGAAAGTCGCGCCGCGGTAATCCGCTATCAGAATGAGAGTTTGACATGGTGTACCTCCCAGGAGTTGATGTCCGTGGCCGCTTACTGTCTGAAATTGCCCTTGGACGCCGCAAGCATAAAACGCGATGTCTGCGCCACCCGCCGCGCTAGATATCGCTGACCGCCAAACCCAGATAGACGGTACTCACAAAGGCGAGAAGAGACAGGCATAACCACCATCGCCACCTGCTCCAATTCAAAATGCACGCAAGTACGCCAGCGATGAATGCCAGAGCGCAGCCGTACCCAGCGGCCACACACGGCCACGGCGCAAACAATGATGGCCAAAGGGATCTACCAAACAAGTATCCTATCCAGGAGATTACGAACAGAATATAGCCGGTCGATCCCACTACTTTTCCGGCACGCGGCCGGTTCGCATACAGGTCCATCGGATATCTACCCCAACCCTTTTGCAGCAGCGGGTAGTGCAGAGGCAGCCGCACTTTGGCTTCCCCTGCGGTTCTTAGCATGGAAACATCAATGATATTAACATCCAAACATGAAATTCCACGGACGGACGAAAACCCGCATACGAATTCGTCTCGGAGCAAGTGTAGCGCAGACCTTCGCCTTTGAGGTCTGCGGTTCTTCACCAGGATCTCGCTCAGGACGAGAGGACAGGCATCCGTCATTGAGATTCCCGGTTTTTGCAAAGGAAGAACCGCGGACCTCAAATACGGGCTACATTCTTCCTGCGGCTCCAACGAGCGCCGTTTCATCGCCCCGGTGCAGCGATCACATCGGTAAGGGGCACTTTGCGGCCTTTGGTCATATTCTCGAAGAAAAAGAGCCCGCCTTTTCCGCCCACAACGATGTCAAGGTCGCCGTCATGGTCGATGTCGACCACGCAGATTTGCATCCCGCCGCCGGTCCGCGTGCTGTAGTCGATGACGTGCCGCCGCCATTGCATCCCGCGTGCCGTCTGGACCCTTTCATACCAATACACGCCGAGAGGTTCGTGGGCGCCATTATCGGTTTCGTGGGCGTAGTAACGTTTGCCCGTTACCAGAACCGGCTTGCCGTCGCCTTTGAGGTCGGCAATCGTCAAGGCGTGGGCTTGCGACCAGGCTTCGTCAATGACGTGCTTTACCCAGGTACTATTGCCCTGCTCGTCCTTCTTCTGTTCGTACCAGAAAATTCCGTAGTCGTGGCCGAGCGTGGTGACGAGATCCGGCAAGCCGTCACCGTTCACGTCCATAGTGTAGATGAATCCTGTAACGCCCAGGTTGAGTTCCGGATGGCCGCTTTCCGCGCTCAAAAAAGTGTGGAAGACCCACTGGCCGTTGCGGGGGTCGGGGGGAGCTTCAAACCATCCTCTGGGGGTGATGATGTCGGTGCGCCCATCGCCATTGACGTCTCCCGCTCCAATGCCGTGCCCATAGCTGCGGGGGCTGACCTCGTGCCCAACCCAGTGCGCGTCCGAGCCCTTGCCTACGATTTCGTACCAGGTCAGCGGGACTTTGGTGCTTCCGAATTGCGGCAGGAGTTGTTGCGGCTTGCCGGTATTCAAGATATCAACCAGAAAGGAGAATTCCACCGACGAGCGCATGTCGATGATGTGCTTCACCCAGGGCTTGTTCGATTTGCCGGGGTTTTCCCACCAGGCCAGAGGCGTGGTCCAGTAGGAGCTGGTCACCACATCGGGGTAGCCGTCACCATTCACGTCAATCGCCAGGTCGCCCAAGTCTTCCAGGTAACCGCCATTGAAAGGCAGGTCGCGAAAATGGTGTTTGATCCAGCGCGGCCCATCCTTGCCCGGAGTGGTTTGCTCGTACCAGTTCTCTCCGGAAATGATGTCGAGCTTCCCGTCGCGATTCACGTCGGCCACCTCGGCGGCCTCGCTGCTCCCCAAGTCAATGGTGTGTTTGTAAAAGGGGATTTCATCTGAACCCTGCGCGCTCAAGCGTCCTGTAATCCAGAACAGGGAGCATGCGAGGGCGAGCGCACCCAGCGACAAGCCGACGAGAGGCGCGGCTCGGCGGACGATTTGAATCATTTTGCTTGCGAGGGAAGACATGAGTAGCTCCTTGAGGAATTCAACCGTAGAAGCGGCCGAAAGCTGTTTCTCCCAATAGCGTTGGGCTATGCTGTTTCAGGAAATTGCTTGTAATTTGGATGGCGGGTTACCCCCTCACCCGTCCCGCCCCGGCTGATGAAAGCGCCGGTTGCGGTCCACCCTCTCCCCCAAGGGGGCGAGGGCTGTAGATTCATTTACTCTCGCCCTGTATGCAAATTCGAAATGGCGTAGGTGACATTAACGAATCCCCAACCTACGCGCCAGACTTTTCGTGAATTTAAGCCCCTGGCGGGCCAAATCATCGTTGGAAGGCGCCAGGTCGCGCCAGATGGCGGCGGCTGCGGCTAGTGCGGGCTCAGGCTGGGCGAACGACTCAATGGTCAGCCAGCCATCGTACCGAATTTCCTTCAGCACTTTGAGAATGCCCTTCCAATCGACGTGCCCGGTTCCCGGCGTGCCGCGATCATTTTCAGAGATGTGAACGTGTCCCAAATCCTTTGCCACGGCGCGCAGAGCTTCGGCTGGATGCTGCTCCTCAATGTTGGAGTGGAACGTGTCGAAGTGGATTTTCACGTTGGGCGCGCCGATGTCGTGAACCAGGCGGGCAGCGTCCTGAAGCGTATTAAGAAAATAAGTCTCGAAGCGATTCAGCGGTTCAAGGCAAAGGCACACGCCGCGCTTTTCGGCCCGGATGGCGGCGGCCCGCAGACCCTTGACCGCCCAATTCCATTCCTTGTCGGTGCGGCGGCTTCCGGTCATAACTCCCAACCCGGCATACAGCGGACCGCACATCAGGTGTGCGCCGAGGTCCGCCGTCCTGTCCACGCACTTCTTCAAAAAGGCTACTCCCTGTGCGCGGGTGGCGGCATCAGGGCTGACCAGATTGGCTTCGCGCGGCAGCACAACGCACGTGGTGCGTTCGAGTTGCAGCCGATCGAGCTCGGCCTTGAGGGCGGGAATGTTGGCGGGCTCGTCCGGCGAGAGAAAAGGCTCGACCCCGTCAAAGCCCCATTCCTTGATGCGGGCCAAGAGGGGGGCCTGCTTCTCTCCCAACTGGGTGGTCCAAACCATGGTGTTGACGCCGAATTTCATAGGTTTTTCCTCCGGAAAAACAGCTATCAGCTATCAGCTCTCAGCTCAAGGCAACCCTGTCATCCAGGCTATAGCCCCTTGCCCTGTCGCAGCTCAAAGACACAACCACCCTTCGGTGCTGGGATGATAGCAACCATTCGAGAGCTTTGGCTGAGAGCTGAAAGCTGATCGCTGACAGCTCTTGTTAAATCACATCCCACGGTTTCCGGCGCTCTTCATTCAACATCTTATTGGCTTCGGCGTCGCCGATAAACTGTTCCTTGTCCCGGTCCCATCGCAGCTTGCGGCCAAGCCGTACTGAGATGTTGGCCATAATGCAAGTACTGGTGGTGCGGTGGGTGGTTTCGATGTCGGAATTCGGCTTCTTCCGCGACCTGACGCAGTCCAGGAAATTGGCCACGTGAGGCTGATGCTGGGGAGTGCCATCGCCCTTTTCGATGTCTGAGCGGCCGAAGGTTTCCCACACATCGGATTGGCGCGCGGCGGGCCAAATGGTATAGCCCTCGCGGTTGATGAACAGCGTCCCGTCGGTCCCGTAGAACTGCGTTCCGTACGAATGCTCATCCGGTCCCCTGCCAATGTGGAAGCTGAAGCGGGCCAGGAAGCCGGCCGAATTTAGCGGGCACGACGGGTATTCGTAAACGGCTTCCAGCGTGTCGGGAGTCTCGTAAGAGCTCACGGTGGCGAATTTCCCGCCTGTGCAGGAGACGGTCAGAGGCGCGTCCACTTGCATCGCCCAATGGACCACGTCCATCAGGTGAGGTCCCCAGTTGGTGGTCTCGCCACCACCGGTTTCCCAATAGCCCGTAAACCCGCGGCGGCTTCGATTGAAATGGTGGTAAGGCGCGGGTCCCAGCCAAAAGTCCCAATCAAATCCCGGCGGAGGATCACAGTCGACTGGAGGAGTAGCCTTCCGGTTTTCACGCGTAAAGCCGCCGCCGTGGAGGAACGCTTCCACGTAGGTGACCTTGCCAATCTTGCCGCCGCGGATCATCTCCACAACTTTCTGGTAATGCTCGCCGGAGCGCTGCTGCGTGCCGCACGTCACCACGCGATTGTACTTATGGGCGGCCTCCACCATCTTGCGGCCCTCATAAATCGTGTGCGAAATGGGCTTTTCGACATAAACATCCTTGCCCGCCTCACACGCCATGATCATAGGGATGCCGTGCCAGTGTTCCGGCGTGGCTACGATGACGGCGTCGATGTCCTTGCGGTCAAGAAGCTTGCGAAAATCGTGGTAGCCGACGGTTTTGCCGGGCGGCGTCCCGGTGGCATCAAGCGTCTGGGCGAGTGGCAGGGTGTAAACATCCGCCGCGGCGATAGGGTCTACCCTGTCCGTCTTTATCATGGAGCTGAAATCGAATCGGCCCTGCCCGCCGGCACCGATCAGGCCGATGCCAATGCGGTCGTTGGCGCCGATTACGTTGCGAACAGCGGGGCCCGCCGACATAGCAAGGCTGGTAACGCCAAGCGTCGTGGATTTATGGAAATCCCGGCGCGTCATTTTGGACAAGTCCATACTTAACCTCCCAATGAAATCCGAAAACGCAGTGCATCGTAGCACGGGCAGGCCATCTTGCACCATAAGGGGATTCGGATCATTGTGTGATTTGGTGATTTGCGATTTGTGATTGAGACAACCTGAAATCGGAGGGCTTGCTCTTCACTTGTCACTTGTCACTCTTCACTTGTCACTCGTCACTGCTTTGTCAGATGACCAGCGCCGACACGGGCACGGTGCCGCGCTCTCCGCCAATGACGACGATTCCGGAGTCTGTCACATGCCATCCGTGCGCGCGGTCGGCATCGTGATCGTAACCGATCGTGGTATCTTCGGGAACGCGGACGTTCTTATCCAGGATGGCGCGGCGCACCTTGCTGTGCCGGCCGATGTCGCAGTTATCCAGGATGACGCAGCCTTCCACCAGGGCGCCGGCATGGACGCGGACGCCGCGGGAGAGAATGGAGTTGCGCACGACGCCGCCGGAGAGAATGCATCCTCCCGACACGATGCTGTCAATGGCCTCGCCGCGGCGATTGTCCTCGTCGAAGGTGAACTTGGCGGGCGGATCGGGGTAGCTGGCACTGCGCAGCGGCCACTGGCGATTGTAGAGGTTAAGGTCGGGCTTCACGGAGCGCAGGTCCATGTTGGCTTCGTAATACGCGTCAATGGTGCCGACGTCGCGCCAATAGGGCATGGAGTCTGCGTGTTCGCCGGGAATGCGGTTGGTCTGGAAGTTGTAAGCGTAGATGGGGGAGTTGCCGGCAAGCTTGGGCAGAATATCCTTGCCGAAATCGTGGTGACTGGCCGGGTCATTCGCGTCGGCCTCAAGCAGGTGCGCAAGGGTGGGCTTGGAAAAGATGTAGTTGCCCATGGAGGCGTAGACCTGGCTGGGATCGCCGGGGATGGTGGGCGCATGGGGGTTCTTTTCATGAAAGGCCATGATGCGCCCGTCCGCGTTGGCCTCAATGACCCCGAATTCGGCGGCGTGCTTTTTGGGCACGGGGATGGCGGCAACGGTCACTTCCGCGTGTTTGGCCAAGTGGAAATCAATCATGCTGGCAATGTTCATGCGGTAGATGTGATCGCCGCCGAAGATCGCCACCACGTGAGGATCGGACTGCTGGATAAGGTTGATGTTCTGCAAGATGGCGTCGGCAGTGCCCTGGTACCAGGTTTCATCCTCTGAACGCATCTGTGCCGGCACAGGGATTATGAAGTGGCTTTTCAGCAGCCCACTGAACTGCCATCCCTCACTCAGATGCTGGAGCAGCGACTGGCTGCGGAACTGCGTGAGCACATAGATGGAGTTGATTCCGGAGTTGATGAAATTGCTGAGGACGAAATCAATGATCCGGTACTTGCCGCCAAAAGGAACCGCCGGCTTCGCCCGCTCCTGCGTGAGGGGAAAGAGCCGCGTCCCCTTGCCTCCGGCGAGTACGATTCCCAACACGCGGATGTGCCAGGCTCCTTCCGCGGTGAAGACTGGTTCAAGTTTGGCGCTCTTCTTCTTTGGCATGAGTGGCTCCAGGGACCGTTGTGTTGACGGATTTTAACAGAGCCAGTCCTTATGGGGGCAATCTAATTGTGAGCGGATGCGTCGAGGCGCCAGGAGAAGGCAGTGGCGAAACGGCGGGCAGGGGGAAGATTCAATTCAAAATTCAAGATTCAAAATTCAAGAATAGCGCGCGGCAGATAATCCTGCCGCGCGCCACTTAAGGGCCGGTAGTGGGCCGATTTGCCGTCGTAGCGGCGGGTTTATCCCGCCACGGGACGACATGAAGCCGCATTCACTTTTTGCTTGCCATTAGCCACTAATCACTAACCACTTGTCGCTAACCACTGCTCTTACGCCAGCTTATTTCCTGAGTGCAGTCCGCATTCTTTCTTGGTGGACTCTTCCCACCACCAGCGGCCTTCGCGCTCGTGCTGGCCGGGCAGAACGGCTTTGGTGCAGGGTTCGCACCCGATGGAGACGTACCCCCGCTCGTGCAGCGAATTGTAGGGAACATCGTTTTCGCGGATGTAGTCCCAA
>CAYTMD010000053.1:0-19852 GCA_964438685.1 uncultured Acidobacteriota bacterium | reverse complement strand
GCTTGTGCTGCACCTCATTCCCAGCCTGACGCAATCTATTTTGGACACGAGTGAAGTTGAGTTGATTATTGCGGCTGCGGGCGCTTTGTGCCCAGGGGAAATGATGCGTGAGGGGAAAGGGAAATGCCGGCGCGCTCACCCGCGCGGAGCCGGTAGTACCCGGCGGCGGCAATCATGGCGGCATTATCCGTGGAAAGGTTGGGGGAAGGGAAGAATACGTTGAACCCCCTGCACCAATCGGTAAAACGCTGGCGGAGGAGGGAATTACAGGCTACACCTCCGGAGACGAAGATGTTATCAACGCGGGAATCTTCGGCGGCCGCGAGCGTGCGCTCAACCAGGTCTTGCACCACGGCATTTTGAAAGCTCGCAATAAGGTCAATCGTCGCCTGCGAGCAATGCTCACGAAGGTCATCCGCGGTTGGGCGCGCTACCGTCTTGCGCCAGGCGCGCCGCTCTTCCGCCTCGCGCGCAAGTTCAGTTCCACGCACGCGGTATAGCATTGCGGTTTTAAGTCCTGAAAAGCTGAAATCCAGCGGATTCCCCCTCATCTTGATGTGGCCAAAATCGACCGCGTGGGGATTGCCGAAGCGGGAGAGCTTATCAATTACCGGTCCACCCGGGTACCCCAGGGCAAGCAGCCGGGCGACCTTATCGAAAGCCTCGCCCGCCGCGTCGTCGCGCGAGTGTCCAAGCTGGGTGTAATTGAAGGGCGGGCATGTCATCTGTGGTGTGGGGGTTCCCGGTGTCACGAGAAACAAAGACGTGTGGCCACCGGAAACCGCCAGGGTGACGGCTGGGACCCGCGCTTCGGGAAGAAGCTTGCCGGCGGCGCGGTCCATTTTATTTTCCAGCAACACGGCGTGGATGTGTCCCTCCAGGTGGTTCACGCCCACCAGGGGTTTGTTCATTGATAACGCCAGGGCCTTGCCGTAAACCAGTCCCACCAGGAGCGAGCCAACCAATCCCGGTCCTTCGGTAACGGCGATGGCGTCCACATCCTGCAGGGTCAACTTGGCCAGGCGGCAGGCCTCATCCACCACTGGTTCGATCGCGCGCAGGTGTTCCCGCGAGGCAAGTTCTGGCACTACGCCGCCATACTTTTCATGCATCAGGACTTGTGATGCCACGACGCTCGAGCAAATTCTCTCGCCATCGGCCACCACCGCCGCCGCCGTCTCATCGCAACTGGATTCAATCCCCAAAACCAACATGAGAATGCCTCGATTTTTATCTTAGCACAGGCGTAGTATTTCGTCGGGTCCCCAGCGAATGGGTGGGCATAAGGGATGCGGCCCCAATACACACTTTGACGGGCGGGAATGTGGGGGGATAAACTGTACACCGGTATGGAAATAGAGACTCAAAATCCCAAGTCGAGCGAGGTCACATGCGGGTTCGCAAAGCAGTGCTACCGGTAGCAGGGCTGGGGACACGTTTCTTGCCGGCAACCAAAGCTCAGCCTAAGGAAATGTTGCCGATCGTCGATAAGCCGCTGGTGCAGTATGCGGTTGAGGAGGTGGCTGCTTCTGGCATTCCCATGGTGGTGTTCGTAACGGGGCGTGGAAAGCAGGCCATTGAAAACCACTTTGATGTTTCAGCGGAGCTTGAACAGGAGTTGGCAGGGAGAGGGAAAGAAGATATTCGCCGCCAACTTCGGAAAATCTCCAGCATGTTGCGTTTTGCTTATGTACGGCAGCAGATCCCCAGAGGGTTGGGTGACGCCATCCTGACTGCCCGTGACGTGGTGGAGGATGAACCCTTCGCGGTACTGCTCTCAGACGACATCATTGTGAATGAGGTACCCTGCCTGAAACAGATGCTGGGTATTTATGAGCGTTTTGGGCATAGCGTTGTTGCCATTCAGCGGGTTCCCCGCAAGTCAGTTTCGAGTTACGGGGTCATTAGTGGGCGTTTGGTGCCAGATCGAGAGTGCCAGGGTCGGCTCTACCAGATTGAAGACATGATCGAAAAGCCTTCGCCTGAAGAAGCCCCTTCGAACCTGGCCGTAATTGGGCGTTACATCCTTACCCCGGCAATATGGAAGGCCCTTTCCACGGTTGTTCCCGGCGCAGGGGGAGAAATCCAACTTACAGACGGTCTACGACGGCTCCTTGCCAAGGAACCCGTTTATGGTTATGTCTTTGAGGGCGAGCGATACGACGCGGGCGATAAGCTGGGTTTCCTGAAAGCTACCGTGGAAATCGCGCTGCAACGGCCCGATTTGGGCAGGGCTTTTCGCAGGTATCTCCGGTCGCTGAACCTTTGATGTGAATTCCGTATCGGCGGAAGGTCTAATCCTTGCCGACGCTCGCCTTGACAGGCTCGGCCGGCTTGCTGGAATTCTTTTCTTTCTTTTCCGTCTCTTGCTTTTCTGTCGCAGGGGAAGAATCGCCAGACGAAACACCGCCGGGTACTGACGACCTATTCCCGTAATCCGTGACGTACCAGCCTGACCCTTTAAACTGAATGGCAGGTGAGGAAATTAGTTGTTCGAGTTCTCCGCGACAGCTTTCACAGACTGTCAGAGGAGGATCTGAGAATTTCCGGATCTTCTCCATTCTCTGTCCACACTTCTTGCATTCGTACTCGTAAAGCGGCAAGTAAACCTCCTGGGTTCATAAAGACCCCCAGTTGATTATACCGCTCCCCAGCCTAACCGTCAAAAATCGGACGGACTTTAGGACTTTGAGGGGTGCGTCTGGTCCAGTTTCCACCCCACCTGCGACAAAACTCCCCCCAGAACTCGAACATCGTTGCAGGTGAGGTTCAAATCCAGCATCGACCGGCGCAATTTCAATAACATAGCGGCCCGGCTTCTAGGCTGGAAATAGCCCGACGCATCCAGGAGGTGCGTTGCCCGCTCAAAGATGTGTTCAAGTGCCTGTTGGCTGGCGGGCTCGGAGCGGTGTACGGTTACGTGGGGCGGCCGTACTGAGATAATGCCCGCCCGGGACAATTCGTACGAACAAACCGCAACGGCCTGCCCGAGGTTCATGGAAGCGCAGTCCATGGTGGTGGGAATTCGCACCAGGGCGTGGCAGTGGCCAATGTCTTCATTTGAAAGGCCGGTCTTCTCCGAGCCAAACAGCAGAGCTGCTTTTCCGCCCGTGTTCCGGCTGCGCAACACGTCGGCAAGTTCCGGTAGCGGCAGGATTTCCCGGCCAATATTGCGGCGAGCGCCGGTGGTGGTGCCGATCACCAGGGTTACATCGCCAATCGCATCACCGAGGGCCGGGACGGAACGCGCTGATTCCATTACCGGTCCTGCGCCCACCGCCGACGTTCGCGCCTCTTTCCACGTCGGTTCAAAAGGGGCGACCACCGCCAGATCCGACAATCCGAAATTCGCCATCGCCCGCGCCGCCGCACCAATATTCAAAGGGTTCCGCGGGCGCACCAGTACGATGCGCCAATTTAGTTTAAGAGATTTCATGGCAGGAATTGTAGCAGCATGGAACGCCAGAAGGTGATGCGATATTCTCTGGCCTTAGCTCCGACTTATTCCCCAGACTTCTCTTACTTCTTGGGAGGAGTGGCAGCCGGGGTGGTTTGATCCTTGGGTTTGTCGATCGATTCCACAGTCAGGATGCGCACGCCCGACTTGAACTGTTTATAGTCGGTATAGCGAACGACTTCCTTCATATGGACGGGGGGACCGCCTTCAAAATAGAGGGTATCATCGGCCATGGTGTATGTGGGGAACCAGAACTTGCCATCCACCTGCTCGCGCCAGGTTGTGAACCGCGGGAATAGGTTTTCCTGGCCATGCTTGATCTTGGCTTGCGGAACCTGTTTGCCTTCGCTCTTTACAATCTGTAAATCCTGGTCGTCAACCCACACAACGCCTTGGAAATATTGCCGGTTTTTCTCGATTTCCTTGGGCCGGATGGAGAACACGTAGGCAGTTATCTGATCGACTTTAACGTGGCCCAGGTACTTGACCTCGTACTCCGGTAATTCATCTGTGGTGAGGACAAAGGGCTGAATATTGCGAAAGCCTTCAATGTCCTCCTGGGTGACAATCAAGCCCTTCAGCGTGTTCAGTGGCGCGTAAGTAACTTTTTCAATGCGTTTTCCGCTGTCATCATACAGGATGTCCCACTCCTGCTCGTAGGTTCCCACCACTTCGTTTTCGGATCCGAGTTCCTGCACCTTGTTAATCTGATGATAGGTGTAATTGTTGCGGGCTTCGCGGAAGACCTTCTCCTTGGCCGCAAACTCATGGATTATGTGCTGAATGCCCGCCGCATCGGGATCCTTCAGGCCCGGAGCGCTGGAGATTCCCGAGACTGCAGGCGAACCCTCTTTTTTCGCAGGTTCATGGGTGTCTGGGGCGGAGGATGATGCCATGCTGGGTGCTGCGGGTGCAGGGCTGGGAGCACTCGCGGCAGGTGCGGCGGCAGGAGCTGCGGACTGCCGGGTGTGTAACACCGGTTCTGAAGACGACGATGTGCTCGGAGTTACGGGCGTAGCCGCTGGTGCTTCCACCGCCCGGGGTTCCGGGGCATCGGGGGCGTTGGGTTTGCCTCCCAGGGAAGGTTCGGGAGCGGGCGGGGCACTCGGAGCCGTGGCTGCCGAAGGCGCCGGTGAAGGCGTTGGGGCAGGCGCGCTCGCTTTTGCCGCCGCGGCCTTAGTCCCCGCCTTCTGCAACGCATCAATCAAATCATCGCTGGCGCCCTGGTCATGGAACTTCTTGGCAAGCTCCGGACTCATTTGGAAATCCACGCCACGCTGTTCGACCATCTGGATGACCTTTGCACTGGGGGAGCTTCCGAGCAGGAGCAGTGTGACGTCGTCCTTCGACAACGGTTGGTCCGTGGGAGCCGCGGCCAAGCTTAACAAGCCGCCCAAGACCAACAGAGCCACACCCGCAACAAATGTTCTTCCAAAAGTCGAATTTAGTTTCATTGTGAATTGTCCGTTATTGCTTGGGTTTCGAGTCCTACGGGAGTCCCTCTAACTATAGAGTCTCGGTTGCTGGCAAAAGTTGTATGGCCGATCTGCCCTGCCGGGAAATCGCTTGCGATTGTCACCCGGCGGATTTATGCCGAGGAATCCGCGGTCGCGATGGACGTAAGCCCCGGCCTCGCTGGCGCTACTGGATCGGTAGGGTAGCCAAGTTCCACCCAACTGTCGAAGCCTCCCAACAGGGGCCAAACCTCATCGTAGCCTTTTTCGTGGAGTAACCGCGCCAAACTGGCGCTGGTGGCTTCGTTTGGTCAAGTACAGTACATCACCACCGGGCCGCCGCGAGGAATTTCGGTGTAGCGCTTCTCGAAATCCTCAGGTGGAATCCATATGGCGCCCGCGACCTTGGCGCCATCCCCATGGTAGCCGAGGTCGGAGCGCAAGTCGACAATCACCACCGCGTCGCCCCGATCCATGCGCGCCTTGAGTTCCGGGGCGGTAATCCGCGAGCGTTCAAGGAGCCGGTAAAATCGCCATCGCTCCACCCATTTGTACAGCAGCCAGCCCAGCAGGAGCACCGCCAGAATCGGCATGCCGGTCCTCCCGATAGCTGCCAGCCATTCGATGGCCCACTCCACTTCGTCGCGAAATGCCCTGCCAACGGCAATAGCGGATCCCGCCCAAAGCGAGATCCCTGCAATATCCACCAGGATAAAACTCATGGGTGCGACTTTCAACATTCCCGCCAGCGGCGGCGCAACGGTATTTAATCCGGGCACGAATTTGGCAACAAGTAGAGACTTGACCCCGTACCGTTGGAAGTAGCGCTCCGTGCGGTGAACGCAGGAATCCGGAGACAGGGAAAGGGAACAGAGGCGGCGCAAAATGGGGCGTCCACGCGACCGGCCAAGTTTGTACCAGATCCCGTCGCCACCCAGGGCGGCGAGCATGCACACGATGAAAATCAGGGGTATTCGGAGGTGGAGCGTGGCGGCCAGTGCTGCGGCCACAAGCATGACAGGATAGCTGGGCACCGGCAGGCCAACGTTTTCAGCAAAGACGGCCAGGAATATGAAGGAATATCCGTATTGGCGGAGGATGTGGACCATCGGAACGCCTGCCTTGCGTTGTCAATTTATCCCGAAGTTCTGGCAATTGCGGCGCGCCGCCATGGCCTACCTGATGCGGCGGAGCGGAGCGCGGGCGAAAATACGAACGCTCTTGCCATCGCGGAAAGGAGATCGTCATCCTTTCCGCGGCCATCCCGTGGTCTGAATGATTGGGTTAGGACTCTTGTGGCCAATCGCCGCTTACCGCGCTCGCCGCTTGTTCTTCAGGCGCATCTGGCGCATCTTGCGGGGATTTCTTTTCGGCTTGGAGATTGCGAATGTTACGGTTCCCACCCGGCGGACTGACCATTCCTTGTTCGCGGGCGTGCTCTTTTCTGTATCCATAAGGTATTTTCCGATCCTCCCAGAACGACTTGTCACGATGATTATAGCGGATATTTCGATTTTCTGCCGGGGCATCGTGCGAATCAGGCCTCGGTATCCGCCAATTAATCGCCTGGGCCCGGTTTTTCCATCAAATCAATTCGCCGCGGAGATGGAGTTGACGGAAATGGTGTCGCCACTAAGCGTGCCCGTAACCTTTACCTTGGCGCCCGCAAACTGCTCCGGCGTTTTCTGGTCGCTGAGTTGGTAAAGCTTGCCGTTCGGATCAATCAGGATATATTTGGACCCTTCTTTCTTGACGCATTCCAGCGTGCAATCCTTGTCGCTCCCGCCCATCGTGTGCTTGGCGCCACACATGGAATCGCCGATGCTTCCCACAAACGTCCTTGCCGCTTCTTTGCCTGGCGCCGCGAGGCTGAGCCCCATTGCCAGCAGTACTCCCATCAACGGAAAAGTGATTCTCTTCATGCCGCCCTCCGCAGATTTTAGTCTTCCTGATACGATACCGGATTTTTAGATCGCCTCGCCGTACCCGCTTCCGAAGCGTGTAGAAGTCACACGTTTGTTTGATGTTATGTGAGGGTGTCAGGTTACTGAATTGGGAAAAATTATGAAGCTGGTGGTTGGGTTTTTCGTCTGACCGCGCTTTCCGGCGGCGCCATCTAAAAAGACGAACGGCCACTCCCCGGTCGCGAGTGGCCGTTCAATGTTGGTTGCCGGTGCGTCGAGAGCCTAACTCGACTTCTCTGCTACGGTCTTAACCGCAATGCTGTCACCGGTGGCAGTGCCCTTTACCACGACGCTCTTGCCGCCCAGTCCCTTGAACTTGTCCTGGGAGTCAAGCTGGTACACTTTTCCGTTCGAGACCAGCACATAGGTGGCCCCGCCGGAAACGCAATGCTCAACGCATTCCCCGCCTCCCGCAGCGGCGTGCTTCAATCCACAATGCGAGTCACTTACTGTCCCGGTAAAGGATTTGGATCCCGCAAAAGACAGACTGCCAAATACCAGGAACGCAAAAACCAACAGCCCTATCTTCTTCATCTGGACTCCTCCTTTTGGGTTGTTCGACAGGCTTCCAATAAGCGCGACTGAAACTTGTGTCCGGTTCCGCAATCTTTCCGCGAAACTGTGTACACAAATACCTGAGTTTCAATACGCCCTTGAATTGTGCTCTTGCAACCCCTACAGATAGTTATTCTACGCGCAAGGGGTGGCACCGCGCAAGACGGCAAAGATGTTAAGATCCTTGGCGGGTATGGATAGGCCGTGTTACTCGCCACGGTTTGGAAGGGCGGGGCTTCAGCCCCGCCCTGAAGTTTCTACATCTTCGGAGCCTCAAATTAGCCAAGCGCAGACTTGACCTCCAGCGGGTGGAAAGCCTGCTCCCCACGCCATCCCTTCCGAACTGTTCCAACCTGATCTGGAGACAGCTATCCATGCCGTCGCTCGCCTTTCGGTGGTTAGGCGACAGCCAAGTGATTGCAAGCAGGTAGGGTAAGTTCCCAGATGCAGACTGCGGGAGAGTCAGGGGTGCACTTGTACAGTACCGGTCGGGTCTAGTCGGTGTCCGGCGCAGTCTCCTCCGGCAAATCGATAGCGTTTTCGTCCTCTAACAGATGCTCCTGGGTCTGCTCCGGAGCGGCAAGTGGCTGTTGTCCACGAAGCCGCACCAAACGTGCCCCTTCCGACGCGGAAAGAGTAAGTCGCAACCCGATTTCTTGGTTATCGGTAACTACTAGTCGCTCATGAGGTGTCTCGTTGGTCTGTATCGACAATATTCTTACCGCGTAGCACGCGCGTCTCCGCATTACGATAAGCTCGTCGCCAACGGCGACTGTCCCAGCGCGTGTCCTCACTCCAACCGTGCAATCACGGAACCTGTGAATTACGTCTCCTATCGAGTCAGCTTGGCCGAGTTCCTGCCTACGTGGCACCACTTGGGTCGTCAATAGTTGCGCGAGGGATTCGCATATCACGACGACGCAATCGGCGATTGACTTTATTTCCTCAGTCGCGACGGTTTCGGTAACATTCCCATGCGCGGCTTCGTTTCTATATTCGACCAAATTATGCAGAACGGTGGCAGCGGTTTCGTTCTTGTCACGTTCACGCTCCATATATGCGACCACCAGCGGATGCCTTTCCACCCAGGTCCAGCAATCCTTTATTCCAAGATAGCCAAAGAGCTTCACGAGAACAGTGTGGCGATAGTTTAGATGATCGATTAAGAAAGCCTCGCGCAGAAGCTTATAACTTGCGCCCCCACCAAGTCCATGGGCGAGGTCGCCTATGATCTTGGTCTCTTCGAGGCCCCTGTACGGTCCCTCTTTACCGAGTTTCAGTAAGATTTGGGCAATACCGAGACGGTGTTGCGTGACTATGGTGCCGGGAAGATCCTCATATCTTTCGTAAAGTGTGGGTATCAACCGTAAGTACTCTGACACTAAGTCTCGAATAAACTCTTCATAGACCGCATAGAGGCGAGTAAACGCAGCGCAGTGGTCGTAGACCTGCCAAGACCCTCTTGGGGGAGCCCCACCGCGGATCTCGTCGAGTTGTGTCACAGGTAATCCGATTGCAGTTTCGGGGATTTCCCCGGAGGCGGGAGTCAGACAGTTGGTCAGCATGCCGTTGCATGACGACATTTCGACAATTGCGGTATTTCCAGCTGATTGGTTTGGCGCGGATAGGAATACGAGAGACCTAATGCGGTCATGGGTTTCAATGACCCGCTTGATCGTTTCCACTTCGGCGCGAATGTGTGTTGTAAAAGAGGAAAACATGTTCTATTCCTACACGATTTCCCCAAGCATATCGTCGAACAATTTTATGCGGTCCTGCACGTCCTTTTTCGTGTTCCGCTGGCCGGTAAACGTCCCTGCAGGGTTCTTCATAAATAGGGATTTGGTCCCTTCGAGGACCGCTTCGCTGCGGGAGACGAGGGTTTCGAAGCGATCTAAATGTCGGCTAAATCCCACCATCACAGCATCAGCGAATGCGACCTGGGGCCGCTTGCTCCACTGCGCTCCGTCAGCCTCCCACGGTCGGAATAGGTGCTCACCGTAGATCTTGCCGACCAATTCTAAAGTGCGATCGAAAAGATCTCGTAGCACAAGAAGATCGTCGTCAGAGAACTTGCGTGCCCTGACATAGTAAAGGTCAAGAAACCCAGTCATGCCTCTTTGGTAGTGCTCAACGTGACGCAGTGCGAAGAATCTAGCGGCAATTTCTACATCACGCATCTGTGCGTACACAGGTGAGGTGAGAAGATCGTCTGGCGGATTTGTCTCCTCCTCTTTGGTGTATTGGGGTAATCCCCACGCGGCCCTGAAAATGGAATTCTTTACGAGATCCAATAGCAAGGAATTGAACTTACTATGGTAAATACAGTTTCGAATCTCTTGGTGGCTTAGTTTGATTCCGCCAGTATTTAGTCGTTCGAAAACCTGCTGACGTAGCAATGCTTCCTCTTCTGTGGTGACAGCCGACTCCTTTAGTAAAACGATGTACGAAATGGATCGCCGATCAATACCTTTCCTGATTTCAGTTGGGAGTTTGTCGTAAATCCGTCCATTGAGTTCAGGCCATTGATCCAGTCCTTGCAGCGTGAGTTTGTTGCTATAGAAGTCACGAATTGCAGCTATACGCTGTTGTCCGTCCATGACTTCATATTTGGCGAGATCTGACTCGTATACGAACAGTGGCGGGACCGGAATGTTCATGATGAATGATTCGATTAGCCTCGACTGCCGAACTGTGTCCCACCGCGCTCTACGCTGGTAGAAGGGGCGAAGTTCCATCCAGTCTTCCCGTTCGAGCGCTTTGACAAAGTTCGGAAGCTGCTCCCTGTTCATTTCAGTGACGATCCGCAACTCTCGTTTCTCGTACTTTGCGTTGATCTCGTCATCATTCAGGCGGCGATCAATGTCCTGACTGGGCTTCTCCCACATGACATGTTCGGACGGTGCCATCGGTTGTTCGCTCAAGGGCTTCTCCTCGTGCAGCTTTACAGGCGGCCTGCAAGCACGCTACCTGCGTTCAGGAAATAGAGAGCTTACGGCGTCCTAGCGTCGGACGCAAGCAACAAGACAATGAGATGGTCCGCCAAACCCCCGATTGCGAGTGGGCAACGGCACACTCAGAAAATCTGACGAGTAGGCGCTTGGCTGAAATCAGCCTGATAATCAGGCTTCGAGCCCTAGCGAGTGCCCAGACGTTGCCGGTGCCGGGATGGGTAAAGACAGCCCTCGATGACTGGACCGCAAACGCGGACATCACATGCGGGAACATTTTCCGTCGCGTGAACAGAATTGAGTTGCTTGGGCGAGGTAATCACGCCCAAAGCGATCTGGCACGTTGTCAAGGGTGCTGCCCAACGCGCCGGAATTCACGATCTTGCTCCGCATGACTTGCCCCGGACCTGCACACGTCTGTGTCATCTGGCAGGAAGAGAGTTGGAACAGATTTGGTTTCTCTTGGGTGACGCCTCAGTCCAGACGACCGAACGATACTTGGGCTGCAAACAGAAACTTCGAGAGGCTGTCAACGATCAACTTGGGTTGGAAGGCGTGTGAGCAAATTCTTACGCGAGGCAAATTTCCGGGGAGCCAGGGGTTGCACTTCTACGAGTGGGCCGCACGGCCAAGTGCCACCCCGGATTGGCTGCCACCCTCTCGTGGACCGTCTCATAAAGGGTTCTTTGTGAAAAGTCGTCGACTTCCGCGCTGGAGCATTGCGGCAAAGCCCTCGCAAAAAAATAATAGTACGCGAGGCAGCAAGAATCGTTGCGGCAGCCGGCTTTGCAGCACTTCAAAGTGCGTGAACCTCGATACCTGTTTGCCCGAAACTGTAACTCGCTCATCACGAGCAATTCCTGAAGATGGAGGACCAAATGTTAAATCGCATCGAATGGACCGAAGTCGGGGATCAGGAATGCTATCGAGTGATTGCCGACCTGACCCCCAAAGGATGGGAGTTCTGGGAGAAGAGCGCGTGGGAGATCCGCTGGTATCCGATGACTGCAACTGCCCGGCTCGTGGCCAAGGCCCAGCGGACCCTTAATGGGTCCGCTCGCCGCCAAGTGGCAGCCTGACAAAACCTGGAGAGGAGGGACTTTGAAATGCCGTGGCTACACAATCTTTTCGACCAGGTCAAGTATTGCATCCTCGACCTTGCCGTGCTGATCCTGTTCTGTATCGATATCATCAGGATCGTGCGCGATGAAATCGAGCGACTGCGCGGCCCGACCAAGAAACAGTAGGAGCGCGGCCCCAACGCCACGCCCCTTAGAATTCCCGGTGAGACTCAGCGCTTCCCGCGGACTGCCAAGGATCCCACTTTTTCCACGCATTTCGTGGACGCGCTATCGCGGCCCACAATCTGCAGCCGGAGAGTCTTCAGGTCGGACTGGTCCGCCGTGGATGACGCCGGCACAGCTTTAAGGATGGAGCCGCACAGGCTCTCGAACCGCTTCACAATCCACTCATCTCTCTCGGAGGAAACGGTATATAGCGTGACCGAGTAGGAGGTCCGGAGCATGTCAACGACACCATACGCTTTTTCGCCGGAGCTCTTGAACTTCGACGAATCGAGGAAAAGAAACTTGTGGTCCGCAAAGCGCGTCGCGCAGGCCCGCTGCAATCGCATCTCCCGCGCGAAGTAAAAGTATACGTCTCCCGTGGAAAGGTCGAACGAGTAGGCACTCAGAAACGCATAGGTAAAATGCCGCTCCAGCGTTTCGGCGAAGATTTCCGCGTCTCGCCCGAGTACCGACTGAATCTCCTCATCGACTTCTCCGGGGAAAAGGAACAGCTTCAGGGCGGTCCGGAGGCCGCGATCCTGATCGCGCACTTCCTTCAGCGTTGTCGGGATAAGGTGCCCGGGAGTGTACCACGTCAAGAAGAAGGGCCCGCTACGCTTGTTGTCCCTGATCCACTCCAATGCTTCCTTCAGCACACTGTTGGGCGTCGTGCCGTGGTTCAGGATGATCGAAGCCACAGTCTCGCGCTTAGCCTCTGGGCTCTTACCCTCCCGAACGAGGAAATGATGCAGCGCGAAGAACTTCGCCATCAGAACCTTGTCATCGATGCTGGTCTGAGCACGGGATGCGCTCCAGTCCTCGAAATGTGTTTCTTCTATCGGCGTTTCGCTTGGCGGCTGCTCCGGCAGAAGAACTTCTTTCTCAAGGGTCTCGACCACGTCTTTCATAGGATTTCCGCCTCTCTTAGGAGAACCGCGCGCGCGGCGGTTTCCGTTTCTCCCGCAGCTTCTTTTCGCTCTCGAGCCGCCCGATCTTGTCATCCAGTCTATCCATGAAGTGTTTTATCTCGTGGCGCTGCCGTTTCAGGCGCTCAACCTCCTCGGTCGGTTCCATTTGCATGACGACGATACCGTAGCCAGGATCACCTAAGGAGGCGATCAGCCCCTCAATACCCCCCGGCAGCGGGCGACGCTCCTCAATAGGCCGCGACAGCAGAATAGATCGCACATTCGAGTAAACCGCTACCACAGCTTCATCACGGAGATCCTGTGTAACGGCTTTGGTGGGGCAGTAATCATAGGGCTGCACAATATTGGCGTCCGTCCCGGTCGACCTGTCGAAACGCTCCTGGCGGGAGTCCTCCAAGGCTTTCTCCAGAGACCGGACCAAATCGAATAGTTTGGACATGCCCAGTTGCAGCTCCGCGCCACCGCCATGCGCCCGCGAAGTGGTGCTCGGGTCGTACTTCGTTTGGGTGGCGATCTCTTTGTTGGTGTATCCCAGCTCGGTAATGCTATTCATCAGGCTCTCAGCTTGGTGGAACAGGATTTTCCGTGCGCATTGGACGACCCCACGCCACGGCTCTTCGCCATTCAGCTTGCACTTACAGGGTGATGGATAGGCCTTGTGCACATTTTTCGCGAGACTGATAAGATCTGCGCGCATAGCGCACCCCCACTTTTGCGGACAGTATAATCTAAGTAAATGGAGAAGTTCTTGCAATTTTCGTTGACGGCAATTCTCCTTGCCGGAACCGTTGCGCCATCGGCAAAACCGACGATCCTTTTGACGCCGACCGCTTCCTGACCATTCCGCCTCCCCGCGTTCCATGCAGAGTAAGTTTCAAGACTCCGCGCCACGTCCCTGAAATCAATCAATTGCACCTCTCAAAAGACTGTCTCAAAAATGAGGCGGAATCGGGGTCTGTCACCCGACGCCCGCCCGCCGTCCCTCCTGTGCGTCTCGAAACCAGCAAAGCATCCAAACTCCAAAAGACAATCCACTTGGCAGTGTCGCCACCCCTGACAAGTGCTGAAGGCCATCCATACCGCAGATGGCGCGTTGGCTCCCCCGAAACGGGGTACTGGGATGTCTGGATCTGCGCTCCTCGTCACTTGGATGTATAACGCTAACCGCGATTGTGCGGGCGGGCAGTTGGTCATCGAGTGCACGGAAGTGACCCCTCACCCGGCGGCGCATGGCCGCCACCCTCTCCCCCCGGAGAGGGCTGGAGTTCAAAAAACCTGACCCCTCATCCGGCTCCGATTGCTGGGGTCCGATGGTCCGATCCGATCGGATCTGAAATCGGACTCCCCCCGCGAGAAGGTAACAAATCTTTTCTTTTTTGCGGCCCCTGGCTGCGCGCATTCGGCCGCTCGGGCAGCGCAGCGCGGCCGTTGGCCGCAACCAAAGTGATCGCCGGAGGCGTCTTGGAGTGCGGCCGCGAAGCTGCCGCCTTTCGATGCATTGGATCCTAATTTGCGCTACGTCGGCGGTAGTGGGTACCTCGGCATTCCACTGCTGTCGTTGCCGCGACCGCATTCCAAGGCGGTAGCTGCTGCTACCGCACTCAAGGCGCGTCGCGCAGGTCAAAACCATGACTCGTCTTAGCCCGGCAGGAGAAATCGCACAGCCCAAATGCGTGCCAAATTAGCAAGAATCTATGAGCTTGCAATGCAGAGGGAGGGGGACGCCGACTTGCCTCGCTTCCCCCCGCCGGTCCTCCTCGCCTCTTCGCGTGGACATTTTGCTTGCTTTGTGGGTTTTGTGATCTAGGCTCACATTGTTATTTACAAAGCCTAGGATTAGTGGCATACTAGTGTGTTTTTTTGCTTGCCGCGTAATACGAGACACGGGATTCAGGACACGGGATTAGGGGTTAGGGATGGGGGTTTGAGTGGCTGCGGGCGGGGAATGGGGAATTAGAGCGCTCAAGGGATCATTTCCTATGAAACACCTCAAGTTTCGCCGGATGTGCCGCCTTATCAATGCTTTCGGCAATATCTGGAGGGGATCCTGCAAAAAAGATGTTAGAAAAATGACGTTCGAAGTTGGAATGTGTATGAAAACAAACAACTGTATGACACATTGCCCGGAAATAATTCGGACATGTTTGTCCAATCGACACCAATTTTGCAGAAATTCGGGGTGAATTTACGGTGAAATGACGGCAATAATCGTGTGTCAAGCCGCGTCTGGGGAAAAACAGGGTTCCGTCAAAGTCCGATGGGACTGGGAAAGCCCCCTCACCCACCGCCTTGCGGTCCCCCCTCTCCCCAAGGGAGAGGGCTATGGTTTTGATTTGTTTCCCTCTCGCCAGGGGAGAGGGGGGACCGCAAGGCGGTGGGTGAGGGGTTTCTTTCCTCGTGCCGGATTCACCGCTCTGGAAGGGAGTGTCGCCTGGGACTTTGACGGAGCCCTGGGGGAAAAATGTGTTGCACAAACCTGCGGGTAAAGCGCGAATATCATTCAGAATCCGGAAGTGGAAATTTCGAAGCAGCAAAATGGACGAAGGATAGAATAATTATCTTACCCCCGACCGGCCATTGGGATGAACCCGGCGGGGAACGCACGAGGCGAATATATTCATGAATCGATCTGATCTTATCCGCAACACTAACCGCAAGTGCTCAGGATTCTTGCTGCTCTTTGTGGGAATGATGTTCACCGTGGCTTTGAGCGCTGCCGGTGCAGACGCTGACTGGTTTGAGGGCAAACACTACCGCGGGCGCGGAGATGTGGAGTACGTGCAATTATTAGACATTGCCCGCCGCATGTTTGAACCCGATCCCGAATTTCAGAACGTGTCGATGCTCTACACTCCCATTTGGGATGGCTTGGTGGAAGGTCCCACCTGGAACGCGTGGTGGATTCAAAACAGCTATGGCACAACCTACAGTGCGCTGCCTTTCTACCAGGAGCCGTTCGTTACCTTCCTGCAAAATTCCCAGGATCTCTGGTTCGATCAGATGGGCGATGGCAAACGTGAAGGATGCCCCGGCAAACCCAAAATCTCGTGGGTGGGGCCCGACGGGCAATTGTGTGATGCTGCCATGCCCGGGTGCATTATCTACAGGCAGGGCGATGCCCGGAGGCAGATTCATGATTGGGGCCTGGAGTTCACCGCGGCCGGCGTGCTGATGCAGTCGGAATTGCTGCTGATCAGCCGCGACCCCAAGGCGATTGCGCATTACCTGCCGAAACTTGAGCGCTCCGCTAATTTTCTTGATACCCGGCGCGATCCCAAGAACAATCTCTTCCTGGCGGGGCCGGCGGCAAATCTCCTGGCCCCGAGTTACGCGGGTTGGGCGCGCCCTGACGGCACTTACGACAAGGCCTATCTGGCGGGGCTTTCCATCACCTACATTGCGGCTCTTGACCGGCTGATCGAGCTGGAAAAGCTGGCGGGCGCGTCACGCCAGGCTGAGGTTTACACCGAGCGGCGCGAGCTGGCGCGGAAGGGCCTGCCGCTCATCACCACCGAAGAGGGATACTTCATCAAATCCCTGGATCCGGACGGAACCCGGCACGGTGTTTATGGGGCCGCACAGCACGGCTATTTTGAGTCTTCGCCCAATCACGACGCCATCGCTTTCCGCGTGGTTGATCAAGCACAGGCGGAAAAGATTTATGACAAGATTGCGTCCATTCCCGGCCTGCGCCCCTACGCATTTACCATCCCCAACTATCCTTCGCTTGACGACATGTACGTAAAACCCGAGGGCCTTTGGCGCTTCGGCAACTGGGTGAACGGCGGGGATTGGTCAACGTGCGAGGCGCGGATGATCATGGCCTATTACCGGTTGGGCAAATATGAAGACGCCCGCCGCTCCATGGAAAAGATGCTTACCTTCGCGCGCCGCTTTCGCATGGATAATAATTTGACGGACTTCGGCAACGATGTCTATCAGCCCAAGCTGCCCATCAACATTACCTACGATGCCTTCGGCGTGCCCGCAGCGCTGATTCGGGGATTGTTTGAATATCTCTACACGGCTGAGGGTCTGAAACTATTACCGCACATTCCGCCGGGAATCAGTGAACTTCAACAGCTCGATCCCATCCGGTTCGGAAATAAGAAACTGTACTTGTCCACCGTGGGGAGTGGTCCGATTACTTCTGTGCGCGTGAATGGAAAATTGTGGCGGACTTTTGACAGCAGTTCGGTATTCCTCCCCTACGCAGACACGCCAGACGAGGCAAGAATTGTAATCGGATTGGGAGGCAGCTCCGAAATCCGGAACACCGTTTACGTTTCCAGCGGCTCCCCACTCGATACCGAGGACCCGTCCCCCGAATGGAAGGCACTGGAAGCGAGAACGGCCAAAGTGGGCTCGTTCTATGCGAGCCTACATCGATTGGGATGGGGAGACTGCTATGAGGCGGCCCACGCGCGGCTCGTTTTGGCGGCTGTTGACGCCGCGCATGAGCACAGGAAGTTGCTGGCGGCGGGCAAACTTCCTCCCTTGCCGCAAGCATCTGAGGCGGCTGCGGACAAGTCCTATTTGGATACAGCAACCAAGTTATATGATGGGCTCGCGGCGGTCGTGAAGAATTATGAGAAGTCCTCGGACGAGCGTGCGCGAAAGATATTTGCCCTTTGGAGCGAGTAAGGGGTATGAAGGAGGACAAGAGGTTTGGAAGCACTGGGCCGCGGTTTATTTCTGTTCCTCGCCGGCCTACTTGGCCTTCTCGATCTGCTTCTGCACGTCAGGAGGAATCGGGAGCGCTTCCTCGGGTGCGCTCGAAACGGGGGGAGCCAACTGGCCCAGGGTACCTGCCAGCCAACGTTTCATTGCCTCATTGTCCTGGTAGACCTCCGTCAGGGGACGCTCGCGGAACTTGGAGCCCATGCCAGATTGCACTCCCAGCACGGCAAACCCTCGCCGTTTATTCCAAAGGAGCTTGCCCGATGCGTTCCACAAGTTCAGGTCAACGGTGGCGGCGTATACCCATCCCTTGCCGCCCAAGCCGCCGAAGGGTGAGAAAGAGCGGGATTTCCGGCTGGCCACGGCCTCTGTCATGTCATCCCAGGACGCTACGCCGGTGCGGACATTGGCCTTTACCTTGATGACCCTGATTTCCAACACGGCGTCCGAACGCGTCTCCGTCGCGATGGCCGACACCAACCCACTTTTGGGTTCCAGATATCGCTGCATATCAACGTCGCCGGTATCGGGATTGATGGCATCCAGAGACGATGTGGAAATCTTGCTGTGGCCGGCGATTTCCTTCGCAAGTTCAGGAGGCGCCACATACCACCCCGCGTTGTCGGAGAGGTACTTGGAAATGGCGTCCATCAACCCCTGGGTATTTTCAACGCCGTCGGTATCCGGCAGGATGATGATGCGCTTGATTCCTTGCCGGATCAGGTCTGCGGGAACATACGTTCCCCCCTTGGGATACACAATGTCTTCCAGGTGGTGTACGCCTCCTTCGCTGGTGTACCAGACCGTCACTGCTGCGCCAATGCCGACCAGGGAAGTGTAGTCCCTGCTGGTGAGAATCTCGAGTTCCTGGCTCTTCTTATCGAACACCGTGATGCTTTCCGGCGTGACGACAATGGCGAACCCTTCCAGCTTGGTCCCGGTGTGTTCAGGCTTTTGGGAGGAGCCCAGCGCGTAAGGCCCGCTTCCCAGAAGCATAAACGTAGTCAAGGCAAGTGCGACGACGCTTGACCGAAGGTGGCAACGGATTAAACCTGTCTTCATGAAAGTCTCTGGCAAAATTGCCTCCCGATGCATTCTACCAGCATCGTGCGCGTGTGGCTTATGGGGTAGATGGTGCGATGCGCGTGACGGGCCTCCCCGCCAGTTTCCCCGTGAGCTTCGTCCCTTGCACTGCAACGGCGCCGTTAACGATGACGTAATCGATCCCCTTTGGAGGGCTCCAGGGATCGGCGGATGTCGCGCGATCCTGGATGACCGCCGGATCGAATATGACCAGGTCTGCCCAATAACCCACGCGAATCTGTCCCCGGCGTGGCAGCGCAAAGATTTCCGCTGTCAATCCGGTGGTGCGATGAACGGCAGCCTCCAGGGTCAGCAGTTGCTGATTCCGCACGTACTCGGCAAAGATGCGGGGAAACGTGCCTTGCCCCCGCGGATGGGGCCGCCCGAGCCCGCGATAGTGGATTGAACTGTCGGAGCCAATAACCATGTCAGGTGCGGCAAGGAGTTCCCCAACGTCCTGCTTGTCCATCACCTCGGCAATGATTTGAACGTCGCCCGAGGCCGCGTGAGTCAGAATCCATGACACTTGCGCGCGAAGGGAATCGCTGCCCGTCTCGCTTGTGACAATGGCGGGAATTGTCATGCCGATCCAATCCTTATGTTTGACACTGTAGGCAACTCGCACGTTGGCGTAGTCCTGCCAGCCGTCGCGGTGCAACTTATCGAGCGTCATATCAATGGCACGCGTTAGGCTCCTGGCTCGTCCTGGTGCCGGGCCTCCGAGCAGCGGAAAGGCCTCGGGTGGAATCAGATACTCCAGGGTGGTGCTGAGCGAGGTGTAGGGGTACAAGTCGGAGGTCAGGCGGATATTGGGACCCGCAGCCTGGCGGGCCGCGTCCAACCTGCCGCGCGCAGTGCCCCACTGAGATTGGGCCGCAGCTTTGAAATGGCAAATATGCAGGCGGGGAATCCCGGCGCGTTGGGCCGTGCGCACCGCCTCATCGATTGCGGGTTGCTCCTCGGCGGATTCATTGCGGATGTGCGTGGTATAGATTGCGTGCTCCAGCGCCACAACGTGGACCAGGGCAACAACTTCATCCTCCTTGGCGTAAACCCCTGGTTGGTAGCAGAGTCCGCTGGACATCCCCAATGCGCCAGCCTCAATCCCCGCCTTGACCAACGATTGCATGCGCATGATTTGTTGCGGGGTGGGGTTGGTGCGGGGGCCGCAGATCTGCTGGCGGATGGTGTTGTGCCCCACGAGAGTGGCAACGTTTACCGCCATCTTCAAACGGTCCAGCTTTTGGAATAATGCGGCAATGTCCGGGGCGGAGAATCCACAATTCCCAGTAATGACAGTGGTCACCCCTTGCAGCAGAAAGTTGTCAGCCACCAAACGGTGCTGCGATAGCTTGATCGGGTCTTCGATGTTGACATGGGAGTCGATGAAACCAGGAGACACGACTTCGCCATGTGCGTCGATCCTGGCGTTAGCTGGTGCGCTCGAAAGTTTGCCGATGTCTTCGATGCGGCCATCGCGAATGCCGAGGTCT
>CAYTMD010000052.1:12076-19854 GCA_964438685.1 uncultured Acidobacteriota bacterium | reverse complement strand
GGTGAGGGGGTCGCCCTGTAACCAATTACCACCTAAAGCCCTGAAATCTATTAAGCAAACAGTATTGCCTTTAGCCTGCATCTCTCACGTTTGCGAAGATCTAAAGCTTCCCCCGCAGGGCTCCCCACGCCTGCCCCAGGTATTCGTAGAAGGCAACCTGCGATTTGTACATCTCATATCCACTGGGGAAGAGATCGTCAATTTCCAGTGGATGGCGGGGAGCAAGGTAGTCGGTGGGAGCGGCAATCGGCTGCAAACCCCTTTTCCGGCAGAGCCCCATGGCACGCGGCATGTGGGAAGCCGAAGTTACCAGAATGAACCTTTTGGTGGCCACAATGGGCGCAATCTGCTGGCTTTCCTCTTCCGTATCACGCGGCTGAGAGAGCCGCAGGATATCCTCCGCGCCCACGCCGAGCGCCTCCGCCATTTTCGTCATGCCCACGGCGGAATCGTTCCCGCCCGAAAGAATGAGTTTGCTACCGGGAATCTCACGGTGCAGCCGCACGCCCTCAATCAATCGCACCATCAGGTCGGGGGAAATATGGCCAGTCATGGGAACATCCGGATCTTCATTCCCAAATCCCCCCAAAACCACAATGAATCCGATTCCCGGAGCACTCGCCCCGCTGTGGACTACCGCCAGGGGAGGATAACGGTGTTCCAACGGGCGGAGGAGTGCGTCGGAAACGAAGTTGTTACTGAGCCCCAGAAGAAGTATCGCACCGCAGGTGACCAACGCTTTCCCTGCCCGCTGGCGCCGCGTGAACCAAAGCAGGAATAATCCCGCCAGCAGAAATTCCAACGATAGCGGTACGGGAAATAGAAAACGGGAAACAATCTTCCGCATGAGAAACATGGCTATGGGCACTCCTGTTGAGCATGGAAACTGGACGACGGCTATCCGTTATGACAGAAACGGGGACAGCATGGCAAGCATTGCGATCCCCCCTGACGATTCCCCCCAAGGGCATCGTTCCATCGAAATCATCTCACCCCTTGCTTTGCAGAGGGAACAGGTGTATACACGCCCCTAGCCCAAGACTTGGTCAAAAATGTAATGCGCGAAAAGAACGCGTTAGGCGGTTTTTCATTGCCAGTTGAATGAAATGCACAGATCTCTGATTGGAGCTACCGGTAAGTACAAACTGGCGATAAATCGTTGGTATTCCGGGCCAATTGAAAATCACGGGCGTTATCCCGGTCAGAGCCAGCGTTTCTGATCGAGATTCAAAACCAACAAGGAGACAACTCATGCGTATACTCACCCTGCCACGGCGGGTCCTGAGAATTGTTGCTCTATCCATGCTTGCCAGTCTCGGACTGCTGATGGCGGTCCCCACATTCGCGGACGAACCAAGTGGTGCCCAGCTCGCGACGATGGGCGCGGCAATGGGCGCCATACTCCTGTTCGCCTTCGTGATCTTTGCCGCGTTCTACATTTACTGGGCGCTGGCAACGCAGACGATCGCCAAGAAAACCAACACCGAAAACGGCTGGATGGCTTGGATCCCCATCGCCAATCTTGTCTTATGGGCAAATATCGCCAAGAAACCCGTCTGGTGGGGCCTTCTTTGCATCATCCCCCTCGTCAACATCGTGTTTATGATCCTCTTGTGGATGGCCATTGCCGAAGCCCGCAAGAAGCCAAATTGGTGGGGGATTCTCTTGATCGTGCCGGTGATTAACATTATCGTCCCTGGCTACCTGGCCTGGGCAGACTAGACGCCACCCCCAAGCCTTGAACGCGTCCACACGCCGATTGAGCCGGCGTGTGGAACACGAATGGACCTTCATTAAAAAGCTGCGGGAAAGCCCCTCAAGCCGGCCTCCTGAGAAGCTGAGCCGGTCCTGCGCCCTGGGGAGGAAGAATCTGCTCAAGAATGCCGACAAAGGGGTCCTGCCAGAAAGCAAGCCATGTATTGCGCTAAGTGCGGAACTGAAGGCAAGGTCCACGCCTGGGTGGGCGTAATCGCGGGAGGTTTATTCTCCCTCCTCTATCTGATTCTGATAGGACTGATGGTCGGTCTCGCCGGAAGGAGTTGAACTCTCGTGGTGTGCCCAAATTGTGGTACGACAAACGACGACAACGCCTGGAAGTGCGTTCAGTGCCAGACGATCTTGCAACAAGCCCCGCCCCCCGCGGCGAGTGGGCCACCCATCGTCATTCCGAATTACTTGTGGCAGGCAATTGTCTGCACGGCCTGTTGTTGCGTGCCCCTGGGGATCCCCGCCATTGTTTATGCCGCGCAGGTTAATGCCAAGGCGTTGCAAGGCGACATTGAAGGGGCGCGCCAAATGTCGAAAAACGCCAGGATGTGGTGTTGGATCGCGTTCGGCTCGGGGTTAGCGAGTATTCTGCTATATGGGGCCTTTATGCTGATCTCCTCCCTGAGTTACATGCGATGAGGGCTAAGCTTGCAAATTTCCCTGGCTCACAAATCGCGCCCCGTTGATTGCATTTTATGGGTCGGCGTGCCGGTGGCATTGGCTGCCCTCGCCGCCGTCATGCTGCGTGTGTTCAATCCGGCGACGGTTTGGTTTTTCCCGCCCTGCCCCTTCCGGTTGCTCACGGGATATCTTTGTCCCGGGTGCGGAACCTTGCGGGCGCTGCACCAGCTTCTTAACGGCCACCTTGCCGCGGCCTTCCGGCTCAATCCGCTGATGCTGCTGTTATTGCCCTACGTCGGATATTCCGCCGCCTCGTCTGCTCTGGAGACAGCGTTCGGGCGGGCGTTGCCGCATGTGTTCATCCGGCCTGTTTATATCTGGATGTTGCTGGCAATCATCATCCTATTCTGGATCGGAAGAAACATTCCCCGCTGAGTTTTCTCTTGACAACGGCCTAATCCCCATTGCAGCCCAAGACACGCATGAGTGGCTTGGCCCAATGGGGTAATTCCTTCCGGGATCGGAAGACCACAGTTTCGCCGGCCCCTGGGCACGCTTCCGTCGCCCTCACACAAGAAAAGATGTCAAAATGACGATAGCTCCAGAGAAGTTATTGAAAACAAATGGCAAAAGATTAGCGCATTGCCCCACACCTGTGATCTCTATGAAAATAAGTAGTTTAGCTAGGACGCCGAGAACCTCAAGAAAACGCGCAAGTTAGAATGAAATGTCAGCCCCGAGGCTACGACAAAACCCGCTCCAGACCCACATGGACGCGATCTGACAGAAAATAAATGGCTTGCCCCGACAGGCCACAGCCCGTCCCAAAATGTCGATGAAACGAAAGGAGAAACGAGCCGGTCATCGTGTCGATATCCGCGTCATCCTATTCCGCGCCGTATCCAGGACCCTGTTCCTCAGCCTGATGCAAAATTGCTTCCCTTTCTCCCTGAAGCGGAGTAATTTTTCCACGCGGGATTCCATTTCTTACCGGCGGGCAGGCAGCATCCCGCCAAGAAACGGTCAATTGCGTAATGCGCTGTGCGGGAAATCTCTTGTGTCTCACCGCACTTATTACCCGTATTACTATAACTCAGAACACATATTCATGATGGATACAGGGGGAATCATATGAAACGTCGTACATTCATCCAAACCGTTACTGCGGGCGCCGTAACCCTGGTGGGTTTCAAGCCGAAGATCAATCTTGGCACAGAGACAACCAGCGCGCTGGAAACAGCGTTCCTTAACCCGCCGGCAAGCGCCCATGCCAGAACATGGTGGCATTGGATGAACGGCAACGTCACCGCTGAAGGCATCACGCTTGACCTCGAAGCCATGAAGCGCGCGGGCCTTCGCGGCTTTCAGCTTTTTCAAGTCGGCACGGGCATACCCAAAGGCCCCGTGGATTACACCGGCGCCGAGCATACTCGGCTGATTCAACATGCGGCCAAGGAGGCGGAGCGACTGGGACTTGAATTCGACATCATGAACTGCCCCGGATGGTCGTCCAGCGGCGGCCCGTGGATTACCCCCGAGCACTCGATGAAGCAATTTACCTGGAGTGAAACCGTGGTCCGGGGAGGGCAGCGAACCGCCGTCACCCTGCCGCAACCCTACACCAAGCTGGATTACTATCGCGACGCCTTTGTCCTGGCGTTCCCAACGGTCGAAGGTGAAAAACAGCCATGGCAGCAAACGCTTCAGGCCGTCCGCACCAACGCGGGCCCCGTTGAAACATAGAAATTTCTCAGCGCCAATCAGACGGCTGGGACAGAAGTTCGCCCGCCCGCTCCCGGCCAGCCGGCGTTTCTTCAGCTTGAATTCTCTGAGCCGTTTGAGGCGCGCACGATAACGTATTACGGCACGCGATTGCCGGATGCTCCTCGGCCCAATCGCGGCGACCCTCGCAATTGGCTGGAAGCTTCCGACGATGGCGCGAACTTCCGAAAAATATGCGATCTGGAGTGGAGCGGCGGCGGACGGGAATCCGTGGTGTTTCCCGGCTCGACAAATTTCCCGGCGGTAACCGCGAAATTCTTCCGCATCGCTTCGGTTTTCGGACAGAGCATCTCGGAGGTCGGGCTCAGCGGGGCGGCGCGCCTTCCTCATTGGCCAACCAAAGCCAACTTCACGCACGCGGGCGGGCTTGGAAGTGTAGGGCCGGAAATCCCCAAGGGTTCAATCATCGAACCCGCCAAAGTCATCGATATCTCCGAACACATGGACGCTCAAGGCCATTTGACCTGGAACGCGCCGGAAGGATCATGGACCGTCCTGCGTATCGGGCAAACCGCCACGGGCGTGCAGAATCACCCAGCGCCGGATGGTGGATTGGGACTGGAGTGCGACAAGTACAGCCGCGCCGCCTACGACTTTCATTTTGACCATTTCTTTGGGGAATTGCTCAAGGCGCTGGGCCCACTGGCCGCCAAGGGATTGGCCGGCGCACTGATTGACAGCTATGAAACCGGTATGCAGAACTGGACCGAGGAATTCCCTGCGGAGTTCACAAAACGCCGCGGCTACGATTTGCGTAAATACCTGCCCGCCATGACCGGCCGAGTCGTGGACAGCAGCGAGGTTTCCGAGCGCTTCCTGTGGGACATTCGCCGCACCTGCGCCGACCTGATGGCTGACAACTACTATGGCCGCTTCTCGGAGCGCTGCCGAGAGAACAAGATCAAAGCCTATGCCGAGCCTTACAGTGGCGGGCCCTTTGAAGACATCCAAAGCGGCGCGCGCCTTGACGTGCCGATGGGCGAGTTCTGGGTAGGCCAGGGAAACAACAACACCAGCGTGAAGCTGGCCAGTTGCATCGCGCATCTTTTTGGACAGCGCGTGGTGGGCGCCGAATCCTTCACCGGCGATCAGCGTTTCGCCAAATGGCAGAACTATCCCTACCAGATGAAAGGGCAGGGCGATTTGATGTACACGCAGGGGCTGAATGAGTTCATCTTCCACCGCAATGCCATGCAACCCCACCCCAGCGCGGTCCCCGGCATGACCATGGGGCCCTGGGGATGGGAATGCGATCGCACGAACACCCTCTACGAGGGACTGACAGGATGGCTCAAGTATGCCGCCCGCAGTCAGAATATGTTGCGCCAGGGAACGTTGGTGGCTGACCTGGTTTACTACGCGGGTCCGGAAGTTCCCAAGGAAGCTCCGGTCTTTCCGGACCACTTGAATCCTGCACCTCCACTGGGCTACTACTACGACGTTGCCAATGAGGAGGCCATTCTGAAGCGGATGAAAGGCCAGAACGGCCGCATCGTCCTCCCCGACGGCATGAGCTACCGCGTGCTGATTATTCCTCCGGATAAGCGAGTTGGGTTGGAGGTGTTGCGCAAGATTCGCGACTTGGTGAAAGAAGGCGTGGCTCTGGTCGGCCCGAAACCGGAAGTCAATCCCGGGCTTAGTGGATACCCCACTAATGACGAAGAACTGCGGCAAATCGCCGATGAGGTTTGGGGCGATCTCAATGGCACTACTGCCACTGAGCGGAGCTACGGCAAGGGCCGCGTATTTTGGGGACTGCCCCTGGAGACGGTGCTGGGAAAGTTGAACATCAAACTCGATTGCGACATCACATCACGATCGGGCGACGCCCCCATCAACTACATCCATCGCCGTGTGGGTGGCGCCGACGTGTACTTCGTGGCAAGTTACCGCCGGCGCGTGGAGGATGTGGTCTGCACGTTCCGCGTCAAAGGCAGGCAGCCGGAACTCTGGAATCCGGAGACGGGCGAGATCAACCGCATCAACATCTTCGACGCAACCGATGCGGGAGTCCGCGTGCCGCTGCAACTCAACCCGGCGGAATCGGTGTTCGTGGTATTTCGCTCCCCCGCCCCGCAGGAGCATTATCGTGCAATCACCCGTGAGGGAGCGACCCTGGCCGGCACCAAACCCTTTCCCGCATTCAAAGAGGGTAACCAGCGTGAGGTAACGAACGACTTCACCATCAGCGCCTGGGTAAAACCGGACCTGGACGTCATCCTGCCCTCACAGGGCGCCCACAATCAATACGTGCCCATGCGGAGTCTGGTAGTCTCCGCTCCCGAAGGCGACACGCTTTACGGCAAAGGCCACGTGTCGTGCGCGCTGGCAGCGGGCCGCAATGGAATAGCGGTTCTCGAACATTCGGAAATGGATTGGCGCACCGTCCTCTCCGTCCCCACTCCCATTGCCGGATGGGCGCACGTGGCGCTGGTCTACAAAGCTGGCGCTCCATCGTTATACATCGACGGCAAGTTGGCCGGCAGCAGCCAAGCCTCCGGCAGCGTCGTCCATCCCGGCCTCAAGGATTGCACGGAACGCGACGGCGCCCAATACTTCGACGGCGACATGAACGATCCGGAGCTTTTTACGGAAGTTCTGGGCGAAGATCGAATCGGGCAGTTGGCAGCAAGCGGTATCCCCAGCCCCATCGAGCCTCCGGATGTTGAATGGGTAGACCCCCACACACGGTTGCTCTTTTGGAAGAATGGGGCCTACAAGCTTCACGGAGTGACGGGAAGCGATACCTTGAAGATCTCGGATATTGACGAGCCCATGGAGATTGCCGGTCCGTGGCAGGTTAGTTTCCCACCCCACCTCGGTGCGCCGTCGCAGGTAACACTGCCGCACTTGATTTCACTCCATCAACACCCCCACCCCGGCGTCAAGTATTTTTCCGGCACAGCGACATATAGCAATAAGTTCGTCTTTTCGCCAAACAAGGAGGGACTATACCTCGACTTGGGCTGGGTGCATGTGCAGGCGCAGGTTCGTGTAAATGGCCGGGATCTCGGGTTGCTGTGGAAGCCGCCTTTCCGCGTGGACATCAGCAGCGCAGTTCGGCCTGGGGAGAACAAGCTGGAAATTCTCGTCACCAACCAGTGGGTCAACAGGCTGATCGGCGACGAACAGTTGCCGGCCGAAAATGATTACGATCCCTCGGGACACATTAAGGTCATCCCGGATTGGTATCTGCTGGGCAAGCCCAAGCCCGCCGGAGGGCGAACCACCTTCGCCACCTGGAAGCATTTTGACAAGGACTCACCGCTATTGGCGTCGGGACTGGTGGGGCCAGTTCGTCTGCGCACCGCAACATCGGGAGGCTTCGTCAAAGTTACGTAGCTGATTAGAAATTCACGAGATGCACTGCCAAACTACGGTGAGGAGAAGAGAATTGGATGGTGGGCCCACAAGGACTTGAACCTTGGACCGACGGATTATGAGTCCGCTGCTCTAACCAACTGAGCTATGGGCCCGCACACCAACTACCGGAGTTTCCGCAATTTCCTGAAGGGAAGGTGCGGCTTCGAGCGCAGATCGGCGCTGCCGACATCCTCAAGTTACCATCCACAGGCAGAACTGACAAGCAGGAGATGAGACCGGCAGCC
>CAYTMD010000052.1:0-11976 GCA_964438685.1 uncultured Acidobacteriota bacterium | reverse complement strand
CCTCAAGTTACCATCCACAGGCAGAACTGACAAGCAGGAGATGAGACCGGCAGCCACTGCCGTCTAACCTTGCCGCTCAACACTAAGAAGGGAGTTTCTTCCGAAGCGTGACGATGTTCGTGCCCATCATGCGTTGATAATCGACGCTGGTCATAATCTGGCGAATCAGGAAAATGCCCAAGCCTCCCTCTTTTCGCTCCTCCAGAGGGGCATCAAGGTCGGGAGCGGGATGCTCCATGGGGTTAAACTCCACGCCATCGTCTTCAACACGGGCCACAAATTCATCATCACTCAAGCTGATGTACAGGCTAAACAGATGCTCGCCGCCCTCCGGGTAAGCGTGTTTGACCACGTTGGAAACGATTTCGTCCAGGGCCAGGTTCAGGTCATATTCGATTTCCGGCGGAATGGTATGCCGCCCGCAAAGATCGGAGACCAAAAGCATCACTCGTTCCAGTTCCGACAAGTCATTCTTGAGAATCAGTGTGGTTTGCTCGCTCATAACAAACCCTCTCGACAGGGTGAGAATGTTGCCGGCACCACATCCCTTCCAGGATTATAGAGTATGCGATTTGCCAACCCGAACGCCAGAAGCGAAGTAATGGCGAAAGTTCACAGCAGAACCGTCGGCCCTCCTTTGCGGGAAATGCGCTCTCAACCTCTCACTCGGGGTCCCCTCACCCGCCCGCAGGCCGAAACCCTGGTGCTTCGCTCCGCGTGGAGACCTCTTTGGCTGGTGAAGAATCAGGCATCTTGGCCCAATAGTATCAACATTATGTCGATTTTATGGCCCTCACACCCCCAGTTGGTCGTTCTCTTGCTTGGTTATTAGCCATATGAGCCATAGTGCGAAGTTGACCCGTCGGAAGTTTATGCAAATCACAGCGGCTGCCACCGCGGCTGCGCCAATCATGTCGTGCATCGGAACGGGCACGCCTTGGCGTTGCCTGAGCGTCGACGAAGCTCGCACGCTGGAGGCGATGTGCGACCGGATCATACCGGCTGACCAGGACCCGGGAGCCGCATGGGCCGGGGTGGTTACTTTCATCGATCGGCAACTGGTGGGCCCGTACCGCAGATTCAGAAAGACCTATAAGTGGGGCCTCGCCGGCACCAACGGAACCAGTCTCGCAATGTTCGCGAAACCCTTCGCAGGGCTCACTCCGCAACAGAAGGATACAGTGCTGCAATCCATGGACAAGGGGCAGGCACGGGGAGAAGACTGGAAACAGGTTTCCGCCAAATCATTTTTCGACCTCGTTGTAACCCACACGATGCAAGGGTTCTACGGTGACCCGCGGCACGGCGGCAATCGCGACCGGGTTAGTTGGAAAATGCTGCGCCTGCCGTACCCACCGGTACGGGGGAGGATAGTGGTTAGTGGGTAGGGGCTGGGGGCTAGGTGCTAGGGGCTAGGTACTGGGGGCTGGGGAAAATATAAGTGCCGCTCATCAAATCATACCGGGATTTGGAAGTTTGGCGGAAGGCTATGAGTCTTTGCTTCATGCGCTCATCGCCGCTCTGGAAAGAGGGTAATCCCGGCTGCGGGTCGCCGTTCCCCAGCACCTAGCCCCCAGCCCCTAGTACCCAACTTGTCTGTTTAGGTAAAACCAATGACACTTCCACGAGTCAACGCGGTCATTATCGGAGCAGGAGCGGGTGGCGGCATTGCGGCCAAAGAGCTCGCGGAAGCGGGCCTGAGCGTGGTGGTGCTGGAGCGTGGCAAATGGTACACCGCGTACGATTGCCGCAAGGATGACCTGCGCAACCAGCGCACCTCCGTGCTGGGGGCCGCTTTTGGGCCTGACGACGACCGTTACCGGCGCGTGCTGGTAGACACCGATGGCCAGGAGCGCGTGCTGCTGCCCAGCGACGGCGGCTACAACAACAATGCCGCGTGCGTGGGTGGCGGCACGTTCAGCTATGGGGCTATGGCATGGCGTTTCCTCGAAAAAGACTTTCGCATGCGTTCCACCTACGGCACGGTGGCAGGCAGTACGCTGGATGACTGGCCCATCAGCTACCAGGACCTTGAGCCCTACTACACCAAGGCTGAATGGGAAATCGGGGTTTCCGGCGACGACTCAAATAACGTGTTCAAAGCGCCGCGCAGCCGCCCACTCCCCATGCCTCCCTTGCCGCCGAGCCGCGAGCATGTGCTTTTGAAGGCCGCCGCCGAACGCCTGAAGTTGCACCCGTTTGACATTCCCATGTTGCGCAATACGGTTCCCTACAATGGCCGGGGGGGGTGCATGCGCTGCCGCTGGTGCGTGGGCTTTGCCTGCGAAGTTGATGCCAAGTGCGGGACGCACAACACGGTGATCCCGCGCGCCCTTGCCACGGGCAATTGCACTTTGCGAACGGAATGCGTGGTTCGCAAAGTCGTGGCCAACGATCAAGGGCAAATCACCGGGGTCGAGTATTTCGATGCGCGCGGCAGGCTGCAGGAGCAGTCCGCCGACATGGTGGTCGTCTCCGCCTCGGCCACGGAAACGCCGCGCCTGCTGCTTAATTCCAAGAGCCGCGTTTTTCCCAACGGCATCGGCAATCGCTACGACTGGGTGGGACGCAATTTGATGGGGCATGCCTATACGGGCGCCTACGGGCTGATGGAAACCGATTCCTACGATGATCTTGGCCCCGGAGCTTCCATAGCCATCTGCGATTTCAACCACGGCAATCCAGGCCTGGTGGGCGGAGCGATGCTTTGCAATGAGTTCATCCGCCTGCCCATCCAGTTCACCTCCATCTTCCCACCCGGAGCGGCGCGCTGGGGGGCCGCGCACAAGGACTTCATGCGCAACGCCTTCAATCGCTGCATCGCGGTGCAAGGCCCCGTGCAGGAAATGCCGGTCTTCGAATCCCGCGTCCAAGTGGACCCGCGCGTCGTGGACGATTGGGGCATTCCGGTTGTGCGCATGTCAGGAGCACGGCATCCGCACGATCATGATGTGGCAGTGTACGTTTCGGGAAAAGCGGAAGCGTGGTTGAAAGAAGCCGGGGCAATACAGACTTGGCCCAAGCTCCCGGGCAAGGGCCTGAGCGGCGGCCAGCACCAGGCCGGAACCTGCCGCATGGGCAACGATCCCAAAACTTCGGTGGTAAATCCCTTCTGCCAGATGCATGATGTGGCGAACCTGTTCGTAATCGATGCCAGTGTGCATGTTACAAATGGCGGGTTCAATCCCGTCCTCACGCTCATGGCCAATGCCTACAGAGCCTCGGAGCACATCGTACAGACCTGGAAGGGCACGCGAATGCGGGGATAGATTTGGGGGCTGGGAATTGGGGGGCATTAAGTGGCAACTGGTGACAGGACGACCCCCTCACCCGTCTCCGTCGGCTGACGGACTGGTAAAAGCGCCGGTTGCGGGCCACCCTCTCCCCCAAGGGGGCGAGGGAAGTGGATTCAAGTTACCTCCCCCCTCTTCCCAAGGAACGCGAGCAACAAATTCAAATCACCTCTCCCCTCGCCCCCTTGGGGGAGAGGGGCCGGGGGTCGAGTCGGGACGCGGCAGCTTAAGTGAACAGCCTTGTCCCCAACACCTATGATTGACCGACACACCAAATCACTCTACCTGCGCTTAGCCCTCATCGCCTTAGGTGCCGCCATCGTTGCCTTTCCCGGCGCCAGCATCTACTACGAGTACTCCGGCGGGAAAGCCTGCGCGCGTTGCCACGAAATCTGGCAGCCTTACTCCGACTGGCACACCTCCACGCACCGCAACATCCCCTGCGGCGCCTGCCATGGTGATGTCTTTACGCTGGAAGCTGGATTCCACATCAACAACATGCGGCGGGTGGTGAACCACCTTAGTGGGGACGTGCCGGAACAGGTAAGGCTGCAAACGCGGGATGTTTTTCGCGTCGCCGAGCGGTGCCAGAAATGCCACCAGCAGGAGTGGGCCGAATGGGCGTCAGGCCTGCACCACGTAGCGTACAAAGAGGTCTTCCTCGACTCCAAGCACAACCATCAACGTTTGCTGATGGACGATTGCCTGCGCTGTCACGGCACGCATTACGACGGCAGCATTCGCGACCTGGTCACGCCGATCGACAAGCAGGGCCCATGGAAATTGCGCGATCCGGCTCTTGCCGACCGGCCCGTGATCGTCTGTTTGAACTGCCATACCATGCATCATCATGGCAACCCGCTTGCACGGCCGGCGGAGAAGCCCTCGACAAGTACCACCCAGGAAGTACATCGACCGTCGCTGGCGCTTTTCGACAGGCGCGAAATGCAATCGATCCCCTTGGACGAACTGCCCTTGCCCGCCATGCGCGAGGGTGAGCGGGGAGTAAAAACCAGCCGCGACCAGCGGCAGGCACTCTGCTACCAGTGCCATGGACCGGATGCCACGCGGCAGGTCCATTCCGGCGATGACCGCACGCCGCTGGGTGTGCATGAAGGCCTTAGCTGCTTCGCCTGCCACGAAAATCACACCATGCTCACGCGCGCCACCTGCGCCAATTGCCATCCGCGCCTGTCAAACTGCGGACTCGACGTGGAAGCAATGGACACGACGTTCAAGTCCACGCACAGCGGACACAACATTCATTTCGTAAAGTGTGTGGATTGCCATACCAAAGGCATTCCGAAGAAGCATCGGCCTGATGCACCCGCCAGCCTCACCTCGGCCGCAGGGTAGTTGGCACCCGTGCGCAAATCAGCTTTGGTCCTGGTTGGAAGGAATCATATCCAGGACTTCACGCACCTTTTGCGCGAGCGCTTCCGGGGTAAAGGGTTTTTGCAGGAAGGGGACGCCGGGATTTAATACGCCGTGATGAGCAATCGCCTGGTCCGTATACCCGGACATATAGAGGACCTTCGTATCCGGCCTGGCCGCGCTGATCTGTTCTGCCACCTCTCGCCCGCTCATCTGAGGCATGATGACATCAGTAAACAAGAGATGGATGGGTCTATCAAAAGTCCTGCTGATTTCCAGAGCATCAAGTGGACGGCCGGCTTCCAAAACCGTATATCCTCGTGAGCGCAGAATGCCCAGAACGAGTAAGCGGATGCTCTCCTCGTCTTCCACCAGGAGAATGGTTTCGGAACCTTGCGGGTTGGAGGCGGGAATAATTACTGGCTGTGGGGTTTCCACCGATGCAATCACGCGCGGCAGGTAGATCTTAAAGGTGGTACCCACTCCCAATTCGCTATAAACCCAAATGTTTCCTTCGCTCTGTTTGATAATGCCATAGACAGTGGCCAACCCCAGGCCCGTGCCCTTGCCCTTTTCCTTCGTCGTGAAGAAGGGCTCGAAAATGCGCTCACGAGTATGGGCGTCCATTCCCGACCCTGTGTCGCTGACAGCAAGCATCACATAGGATCCCGACGCCACCGAGGGATGCGCGCCAGCGTAGGATTGATCCAAGTCAACGTTCGCAGTTTCGATAATCAGCCTGCCGCCGTTCGGCATGGCATCGCGGGCATTCACCGCCAGGTTGACAATGACTTGTTCAAGTTGCGCGGGGTCGGATCGTATCATTCCCAATTCCGGGGCCAATTCGGTCACAATCTCAATATCTTCCCCGATCAGGCGACGAACCATCTTGTCCGTGCCCTTCACCACATTGTTCAGGTCCAATACCTGGGGCTCCATCGATTGGCGGCGGGTAAAAGCCAAAAATCGCCGCACCAGCGCGCTGGCCCTGTCGCCCGCCTTGAGGATCTCATCCGTATAAGGGCGAACCGCGTGATCAGTTCCCAGGACATCCTGTGCCAACTGGGCGTAGCCGGAAATAATCGTCAGAAGATTATTGAAATCGTGAGCTACACCTCCGGCAAGGCGTCCGACGGCCTCCATCTTTTGCGCCTGCCGAAATTCCTCTTCCAACTGTTGGTGTTCTGTAACGTCCACCATTACGCCGCGGAGCTGGCGAATTCTTCCATGGTCATCCCGGACCACTCGCACGATATCCTGAAGCCAGATCGTCTTGCCGTTCGCCGCCAGCGCCCGGTAACGGAAGCTATAATCCCTGCCCTCCGCGATTGCTTTGCGGCACCGCACAATAACATCCGCGCGGTCCTCGGGATGAACGTGCTGAACCCAAAAATCCGTCTCCTGCAACCACTTTTCCATGGGGAAGCCCAATATGGCTTCCATCTGGTTGCTTACAAAAGTAATCTTGAAGCTCGGTACTTCCATTTCCCAGATGCCGGCATTGAGATCCTCAACGAGATTACGAAACCGCAGCGCCAAGTCCTGTGCTGCCACCCTTAAATCCTCACTTTGCGCCAGGTCCTCGGATGACTTTCCGATTTTCAACTCCATGGTCCTCTGAACGTCCTTCAAGCTGCGAACCTGGCGTCTGAATTGTCGAACTTCCATGGCGAGGTAACCACACAACACTGCCGTGACAAGGAATAGCGGTATGGGCAACAAGGCGCCGTTGTCATGGAATAGATGGCCGCCACGTTCGCGGAGGAACCATACATACAGAGCCGATACACCAAAACCGATCGCGATGCTCTTGGGAACGGTCTCGCCCAAAGTCGCCATGAGGATCGTAAGATAGAAGAGCAATAACCAGGAGGAATTGCTTCCGGACAGATAATAGAGGAAGGTAAGAACACCGATGTCGATGAAAAAGACGCCAAAGCTTAGCGCGGGGTTTTCAAACCTCTTGGCCGGCAGCGCGCGAAGCACGAGATTGGAAGCAAGGTAGGCAATCGCCAGAAGCCACAAAACGGGAGAGCTTAGCTGATCACGATAAAATAAGAGAGCCAAAATAACGATGGAAAGGACTGCGCGAAGCAGGAAAAAATCGGCAAAACGCCGGTCAGTCTCACTCATGGCGAGCTCTATGCCCTCCGGGGCAATTCTTAATGATACGGCGAATCAACCCTCGGCAGGATAGTAGCCGCTTGCGGTTGATGTGTCAATTGATGTTCAGCTGTCAAATGAGTAACCCCCGCTAAATTATGGCAACGGAAGCACGTCTGCCTGCTGTCGAGGCCGGTGAATGCAATCTGGTAATTAAGTGCAGGGTAGGCGCTCGGTTCGCGGAATAGAAGGCAGGGGGCGATCTTGAGGTTTACGCCCCCCTGAGGCTGCCCTCGTGGGGCAAACAGCCTCCCCCTCCGCGCCCGCCAAGGCATTGGCGCAATATCAAATAGGGTACAGTTCTAGCCCCGCAGGCGGGGGATTGCATTTCCGTTGGCTCGCCCAGTCTTTCGTCTCGGGCGGAGGGATTATGCGTTACTTGAAGTCATAATCCACGGTAGCGCTGGCGTGAATGCCCAGTTCGTCGCTTTTCGTCGAGTAGAAGCGGTAAGACAGACCCTCGAGCGCGATATTGCCGCGTTGCAGGTTGCCGGAGAGACCGCCCGTCCTTACATTCCGTAAGCCGGTAATCTGGATCCCCATTCCCTTGGCAATGTCCTGGGCCGCATCCTTCGCACGGGCAAGCGCTTGCTGTAGTGCTTGTCTTTCATACTCCACTGAATCTTTGACCGTGTAAATGATCAACGCTCCCTGCATTGGCGGAAGGCGGGGATTGTCGGCATTGCCGGGGGCCGCGCCCGCCTTGCGAAGAGCCTCAATCACCGCGGCTGTCTTCACCGTCAACTGTGCCACATCGGTCAGGTCGGATGCTTCGAAGAACACATAGACGAACTGGGACGCTTCGTACGCAACGATCTCAGGCTGGCTTGGCCCGTAACGGGGGCCTCCGGCCTGACCAAAGGCCACCGACGTAATTTTGTAGCCGTTGGGAGCAAATCCAAGACCCGTGAGCGCCGACTCAACGGCCTTCGCCTTTCGACCGTTTTCCGCAACAGCCTCCTCGGCTATTGGCGCAGAGGATCGAATAGTCATAACCATGATTCCCAAGTCGGGTTTGGCATACGCATCTCCGCCCCGGGTGACGGAAATTACGTGATTCTGCAGGGTTTGTGAATCACCCGCAGCTTGGGTTTGAGCAAAAACTGCCGGAACTGCAGAGAGGAAACATGTGAGGGTGGCTGATACTAGAAGCCGGTTCATGATGACCTCCTGAAGGATTTAACGTGGACAATAACACACACGCCTCGGACCGTCAATACCAAGATAATAGCGAAATCAATACAGTTAGACCGCAAGGGTTGAAACAACGACCTGCATTGTCGGGAGTGCGGTTTCGGCATATAATCTGCTTCCGGATGATCCGGTATTCCTGAGACCTGCTCGCAGTCCTTCCTGATATGTATCTGATCTACAGCATGCTTTTCTCGATGGGTGTGATACTGATAGCGCCATTTTATTGGTGGCGAAAGGGGCGTGGGCAGAGCCGTGGCCGCTGGGCGGAGCGGTTCGGAAACATCCCTTTCCAGGAAGCCGGCCCGGGAGCAATTTGGATCCACGCCGTTTCCCTGGGGGAGACACTGGCGGTTGCCGGCCTGGTGCAGGAAATGCAACGAACGTTTCCCCACCGTAAAATATACATGAGCCACGTGACGCCAACCGGGCGCGAAGCCGGAGAGAAGCGCCTGCCCTCCATCGCCGGCCGCTTCTATGTTCCTTTGGACTGGCGTTGGGCAGTGCGCAAAGCGATGGCGCGTATCCGCCCGACGTTGCTGGTGGTGGTCGAAACCGAACTGTGGCCCAATCTCTTGCGCGCCGCGCAGGAGGCCGGGGCGAGCGTGGTGATGGTCAATGCGCGCCTGTCAAAACGGTCGCTTGGCCGGTATCGGATCGTACGGCCCTTCATGCAGCGCGTGCTCGGCAACGTAAACACCATCTGCGCCCAAACGGAAGAAGACGCGAAACGTTTCCGACAAGTGGGCGCCAAACCGGAACGCGTCAGGATGATTGGAAACCTCAAATTTGACGCTCAGCCTCCCCAGCTCGGGGAGTTTGCGCGTGCCTTGAAAGCCGCCATCCGCCACACTCAGCGCGGACCGGTTCTGGTGGCCGCCAGCACCATGCCGGGAGAGGAGCCGCTGGTGCTCGAGGCCTGGGACTTGATCCGGGCCAGATACCCCAAGGCGCTGTTGATCCTCGCCCCGCGGCATCCCGCACGCTTCGAGGAGGTCAGCCAGGGCCTGGCTCGCGACCAGCGCGGCTACGTCCGGCGCACCACGTTGGAGACTGACGAGCAGACGCTTTCAGACCGGCTGGCCGCCACCTCCATTCTCCTGCTGGACACGATCGGCGAGTTGGCCGGCGTATTCGAAGTGGCGGATCTGGTTTTCGTCGGTGGCAGCCTGGTTCCCATGGGGGGCCACAATATATTGGAGCCCGCATACTGGTCGAAGGTAATCGCGTTCGGACCCCACATGGAGAACTTCCGCGACATCGCCAAGCTGTTTCTTGACGCGGGGGCAGCAATCCAGGTCCGCAACCCGGAAGAGCTCGCCCACGCCGCCTGGCTGCTCCAAAACAAAGAAGCCCGGGAGCAGTTGGGTGCAAGCGCCCGGAGGGTTTTGGATGAGAATTCCGGGGCAACGGCGCGCACGCTCGATGTCCTGCGAACGTATCTGGATCGTGATATCCCGGGCCCCATGCCTGACTCACGCGAGGTCAAGTGAACCCGCTCTTGCTGCCATTTTCCGCAGGATTCAGGGTTGGCGTCGTGTTGCGCCACGCCGGCTACAAACGCGGATGGTTCGCCACCCGCCGCCTGGCACGGCCGGTGGTCAGTGTGGGCAACCTCACTGTGGGGGGGACCGGCAAGACGCCCCTGGTCGCCTGCATTGCCAAAATCCTTCAGCACCACGGATGGAAACCCAGCATCCTTACGCGCGGCTACGGCCGCACCAGCAAGGCCGAGATGATCGTTGTGGCGCCGGGTGTTAACCGCAGGGCCAATGCGCAGGAAACCGGCGACGAACCGGCACTGCTGGCTCGCATGCTTCCCGACATTCCCCTTGTCCTGTGTGCCGACCGTTTTCGCGGGGGGCAGGCGGCAGAAGAGCAATTTCAAGTGGACGCGCATATTCTTGACGACGGCTTTCAGCATCTGGCTCTGGCACGCGACGTCGATGTGCTGGCGCTGGATGCAACGCGAACCCTTTCCGACTGGAACCTGCTCCCGGCCGGCCGGCAGCGTGAACCCCTCTCCGCCATACGCCGCGCGCAGATCGTGGTCCTGACGCGCACCGATTCCGCCAACCCGGAACCGCTGGAAGCATTGGTGCGGAAAATCCATCCCACTGCCAAGGTCTTTCGCAGCCGGACACATTTGGTACAGTGGATAGAAGCTTTGAGTGGGGAAGCCTTTCCCACAGATAAAATCCTCCCAAAGAAAGTGACGGCATTTTGCGGAATCGGGAATCCGCAGGCATTCTTCGCGGACGTCCGGCGTTGGGGTTTCAACCCTGTCGCTGAAGATGCATTTCCCGACCATCACGTATACACTGAAAATGAGATTCTCCAGTTGGTGGAGAACGCGCGCCGGCACGGGGCGGCGGCAATACTGACCACCCAAAAGGATGCGGTAAAATTCTCCCGGGATTGGACGCCGCAATTGCCCATCATTGCCTGTGAGATTGAGGCGCGGATCGTGGCCGCTGAGGATTTCGAAAGAACTGTGCTGAGTTATCTGGAGAAGGTAAATTGATGACGGGTGCTGCCCGGTTTGAGAACGTTCAGAGGATCCTGGTGCGGTCCACCAACTGGGTGGGTGACGCGGTGATGACGATCCCCGCGCTGGATGCCCTGCGCGCGCGTTTTCCCCGGGCGGAAATTGTGCTGCTCTCCAAAGCCTGGGTCAGTGAACTCTACTGGCACCATCCTGCCGTGAACCGTCAGATCATCTATAAGCCCAACAGCGACCATCGCGGGTTCATGGGGTTCACAAGGCTTGTGAGGGAGTTAAAAGCGGAGCACTTTGATGCTGCCCTGCTCTTGCAAAATGCCTTTCAAGCCGCGTGGATGGCCTGGCTGGCACGCATTCCGCTTCGCATTGGATATGCGCGCGACGGCCGCAGCCTGCTTCTCCATGACGCCATTGAGCCGCCCCTCCCCGCCGCCTATGGGCACCAGGCGCATTACTACCTGCAGCTTCTTTTTCGCGCGGGCATCATCGCCAAACCTGAACCTGTGGAAGAAATACGGTTGCGCCTCACCGATGCGGAAAGGACCTGGGCAGCAAAAAAGATCGATGCGCTGGGATTAAATGGCCCTCGATTCCTCGTGGGGCTCGCTCCCGGGGCGGCATTCGGGCCGGCAAAACGCTGGTTGCCGGAGCGCTTTGCGGGGTTGGCCGATCGCCTGATTGGTGCGCTCAATGCCGATGTGCTAATCTTCGGGTCCGCTGCGGAGCGGCCTCTGGCGGAGCAAATTGCCGGCGCCATGAAGCACACACCCGCTATCGCCGCGGGTGAGACATCCCTGCGGCAATTGCTGTCGCTCATGGCACGGTGCAGCTTGATCGTAGCGAACGACTCGGGCCCCATGCACCTGGCGGCGGCACTCGGAATCCCTCTGGTGGCCATCTTCGGGTCCACCGACGAACGCGCCACCGGGCCCATGGGAACACGCGTCCGCATCGTAAAGCGGGATGTTGAGTGCAGTCCCTGCGGCCGGCGCGAGTGCCCCATTGATTTCCGCTGCATGAGTGACCTCACAGTGGAAGAAGTGTTTCGAGCCACACTGGAACTTGTCAAGCGTTGGAACATAACGCATGACTATTCGTCATAGTGGTGCGCCGCTGGGAATAGTACGGGTAGCACCGTCCTTGAGAGCGGCAGGTACCTGACTAAGCAGGCTGCCGAAGAACCCAGCGGGACTGTTCGTCCTTGATCCCCGCAGGGGATCGATATAATAGCCGGGGGCAACGCCCCATAAGCCTTAACCTAAGACCGCGAAGGTACCAGCCGCGTAGCGGCGTAAGATCGTAGCCCACGGCTTAAGCCGTGGGTCAAGGGAGCGCCCCCCGCAACGAGCCCCAGAGGGGCGAAAGAAGTAAATCGCGGCGAGTAGGGCGAAACCCCAGGATTGTCGCGGCCAACGCGAAGGGTCCCTTTCTTTCGCCCCTCTGGGGCTGGCG
>CAYTMD010000051.1:0-20167 GCA_964438685.1 uncultured Acidobacteriota bacterium | reverse complement strand
GAAGGGTGATAAACGAAGCGGAGTTCCGGGATGCGCCCCCAAAACAAGCCCGCCATGTAGTTCACATCTATAACCTGTGAGTAGAAGACGTCCGCGGGGAGAGGTGAAATGCCGGAACGGCCGGGAGCGAGCAAACTCCAGGTCTGGCCGCCCAGTACTTCCCATGCGCCTTTTCGCAGGTCGAGCCAGTACAACCGCGAGCGGAGCAGGTTGCTATTGGTCGACACCGCTATGTTGGTGCTGGCAGGTGTCCCTAGAAAGTCGGCTTCCATATACCCCATCACATGAGCGCCGTGAACATCCGCATCGGCGCGGAAGCCGATCCGGGAGTTCTGCATACTCAGACGGAGTTCTGTGAGATTGGTCTGATAGGGAGTGAGGCCACTTGTGAGGGTGGCGTAGGGAATGCTTCCAAAGCTGGTCCCGATGTTCCCACCCGCTGTCTTGCTGCGAAATACGCTGGTGAAATCCATAAATCCAACGGGAGTCAAGGTCGCATCGCCGATGTGAATTTGCAGGGGCGAGCTGTCATCCCCTTTGGCCCCGGCCGGAGAGCCGATTCGAATCGCCGTGGGCGTTACGGCCACAGGCCCCGCAGCGTTTTCCGCTTTCTTTTGCGACAGTGGAATCATCGGGCTGGTGGAAGCCACTTGGCCAAGATTTGAGGCGTGCGGTTGGGCGGCTTGCTCTGTGCCCGCGGCCGGTTGCGACGGTTGCACCGCTTGCTCTTTGGCCGGACTTGGCTTGGTGAGTTGTTCCAGAAGTTTTTTCTGCTCCTCCAAAGCCTTTTGCATCTGCTCAATCTGTTTCTGCTGGAGAACCATTTGCTGCTTCAGAAGTGTAATTTGTTCGCTAGAACTTGTGCTCGAGGCAGCCGCGGTAGCCGCGGGAGGAGTGGTGCTGTCCGCCCCGGACGATGTGCGGTCGCTGGCAAAAATGCCCCATGCCGACACGCCCATGAGCAGCATCGCCATAGCCACAACTCTGGGGGTGACAAGCTTGCATTTGTGCATCATTTGCTCCTTAAGTTTTTTCGATAAAACTGCCCGAGAAGATACTTGCGCTCCTCGTGCGGGATCAAGCCCGGCTGTAAAAGTAATCCCCTTCATGCTGTAAGACGGTGATTAACAGAGTGTGATGGACATGTGACATAAACATTACATCGCGGAATCGGGAATACTGTCATTGTTTGTGGCTGGTGGTCGGTAAACCTGAAGTCGTCGCCCTCGCTGCCATGTCGGCATCGAAACCACAGAGCTCAAGGGATTGGAAAGGTGCAGTCTTTTTGCTCTGTAGTAGGGCTCTGGAACCGCCTGCCCCCAGCGGGCAAGGTTTTGCTCTGGAAAGGGCTAGGGCAATCTTTCCGCCGACATTTTCTCACATACGCAAAATCCGGTACAGGCTTGTTTCAGTTCAACGCCCCGCCGCCCGTCCTGCAATCCCCGGCTGCGCGGCCACTTCACGGTACGAGAACTTCTTCTCAATTCCATCGTACGGCTTCCCGTCCACTTCCACGTAAGGGTAGATAAAATAGTTCAGGGGGGCGCCATCCTGTTTCGGTTGAAGCGTCAAGTCACGACCCATGGTGAACTGCACGCGGTTGGCGTCCAACGATCCGAAAAAGTAGTCGTGCTTCTTGGGATCTTTCCAAGCCTCGGAAATGTCCACCGGCACCCAGCCCTCGCCATTCACAAAAAACTCAGCCCAGCAATGATAGCCGGGGATGGTTCCTTCCGCGGCGCCGGGCACGGGGAAGCCGATCTCGAATCGCGCGGGAATTCCCTCCGCCCGTGCCAGCGAAATGAAGAGAGAGTGAAAGTCCGTGCAATTGCCGTGCTTGGCGTCGCAGACCCAAAGGGAATCGCCGCGTCCCCAACCCGTCCCCGACTTGTCGTAGCGCACGGTGTTGAAGACAAAATCGTATAGTGCGTGGGCTCGCTCCACCGTGCCTTGCTTGCCGCGGGTATTCTCATCGGCCAGTGCTTTCATCTTTCCGTCGATGGGCACCAGGCGGTCAGGCTCCAGGAATCGCGCCAGGCTCTTGGGCGGGGCTGCTGCACCATGGTCTGCCTTCTCCAAATTGGCATAATCCCCCTTGGAGTATTCCCTGCGCGTCACCTCGTACTCCACGGTGAATTCCAACGGCCCAGCCTGCGGATGCAGGATTTCCCCGTAGAGAATGTGGTTGCCGAATGGTGCCTCACGCGTTTGGTGAAGGTGAACGGGGCCGGCCACTTTCTTTATGACCACGGTCTGATTGGCGTCCGTAACGGCGCACGGAATCCACAGCCGAACGCGCTGGGAGCCGGGGGGAAGGTCTTTGAGCGTCACTTGGTAGGTGAATCGAAAAGTCCGCGAAGGAGGGGAAAACTCACCGGGTGTCCGCGCCGCCAAAGGCAACGCCATCAGCGCAGAAATGCAAAAGAGCAGCAGAGAGTTCTGGGGCTTCATGATTTCCTCCAAGTCAGAATTTTGGTTGTGGAAGCGCTGGCAATCGGCACGCGATCGGAGGTGTCACGCTCAGGTGAAGCCAGTGCGGAAGGTGGTGGGGACGAATTCGGATTTGATCATTTCGCAGCCCTGCGCCGGGAAAGAGAGTTCTATTTTTTGCCGAAGCCCGTTGCCAAGTCAATCACGAAGGTATCAGGCCAACGATTGCAGGTTACCTCTCGACGTAGGGGGACGGCTTGCCGTCCCCCCCATTCTTGATTGCGGCTGCCCTACAAAAGCGCCGTAGGACTCCGCGTCCACGGCTTGCCTTTCTCTTTCGCGATCGCTTCCATATCCTTCACATACGCGCCGGCCTGCGTCAGAAGATGATGCAGGTCGTTGCCAACGCTGATGAAGGTAAAACCCTTTTCAAGGAATTCGCCAACGCGGCTTGTCCCGAAAAGGAACAGGCCGAGGATCACTTTGTTGGCGCGGGCAGCGGCCACAAGTTTGGTCGTTGCAGCCCCTAATTCCGGCGATGTGTACATGTGGGGAAATTCGTACTTTTCGTAGAGACCCATTGACATGCAGAGGTCGTTCTGGCCCAGGAAGAGAAGGTCGACGCCCTTCACCGCCGCAATCTCGTCGATGTGTTCAATGCAGGAAGCCGTTTCCACCTGCAGGGCCACAATGATGTTCTTGTTGGCGTTGCCCACATAGCCGAGCAGTCCGGCCTTGTTGGTGCTGCGCTGCGGGAAGTAGACCGAGCGGGTACCTTCCGTCGGGTAGCGGCAGCAACTGACGGCCTGGCGTGCTTCCTCCGCAGTGTTGATATAGGGGACCAGGACGCCGTCGGCGCCGAGATCGAGAGCCTGCTGAATGCCGCCGCGGTCGTGATAGCCGGCAACCCGCACCATTGATTTTGCACCGCCGCTGGCGACGGCAGCCAGCATGGTGGAAAGCTTTTCATTGCCCATGGGGCCGTGTTGCGTGTCAACCAGGAGCCAGTCGTAACCGCTGTGCGCCAGTTGCTCGGCCACAGTCGGACTATGGGCGTTGAGGAACAAACCCATTTTGGGCTTTCCTTCGCGCAATTCCTGCTTAAACGCGGCTCCAGTGATAACCTCGCTCATGTGCGATTTCTCCTAGTGGTAGAAGTGTGAACTGATGTTTATTCGGAATTCTAATTTTGTGCCCTTGAGAATATTTAGTGTAATTGCTGCCGGCTTCCTTCGCAAGGGCGGCACTTTCGAGTATGGTTCAATATGCCGCAGGAGGGCAGGGGCTCACAAACTACGCTTGGGATGTCCGAATTACGTTTCCGTGGAACCTCAGTTATACTGCTGCGGTGAAAACGTCAATTTCCATACCCGACCCGCTCTTTCAAGAGGCCGAGTTGGTCGCCAAGCGGCTTCGTATATCGCGCAGCCAGCTCTATGCGCGAGCCTTGGAATATTACCTCCCGCGCCAAAGGCCAAAGGGAATTAAGAGAGCGCTGGATGCGGTTTATAGCACGGAACCGTCGGAACTTGATCCGGTGATTGTCCAATTGCAGGCCATGGCGCTGTACAAAGAGAAGTGGTGATCCGGCGCGGGTGCACTCCGTGGGCATCTCTACTGTGCCGCGGATGCAGGAAGTCGATGCCGGGATGCGCTTGGTGCTGGGGTTGTGACTCATGTAGAATCGTGGGAATTGTATGAATGCGCGATGTTTGTGCAACCCGTGAAATGGGGCAACGTCTATGAAGCAACGCTTCTCTGTAGTCATCACCGATCTCGACAACACCTTGTTTGACTGGGTCGGTATTTGGTATCACTCCTTTCATGCGATGCTGGACTCGGTGGTCAGTCAGAGTGAAATAAGTGAAGAAGTTCTGATCCCTGAGTTCAAGGCCATACATGAGAGACACGGGACGGCAGAGTACGCCTTTTCGATAGAGGAGCTTCCCTCGCTGAAAGAGAAGCATCCCGGCCAAGATATCACAACGCTCTACGAGCCCGCGATCACAGCCTTCTGTGAGGCGCGAACCGCAGCCCTGAAGCTTTACCCTACAGTTCACGAAACTCTGGAGGCATTAAAAGACAAAGGCTGTCTGCTTGTCGGCTACACAGAGTCAATGGCGTTCTACACAAAATACAGAGCAAGAAAACTGGGCTTGGATCGCGTCCTTGACTACCTTTACTCACCCCCCGACCATGACTTGCCCGCTGGGTTGACACCCGAGGAGATCCGAAGGTACGACCCAGAGCGGTATAACCTGAGGCGCACAGACCTTAGGCATACGCCGAAGGGAGAGATAAAGCCTAACCCTCGCGTCCTCTTGGACATAATAAATGACATTGGCGGTACGCCGGAAGAAACCGTGTACGTCGGAGACAACCTCATAAAGGACGTGCAGATGGCACAGGCTGCTAAGGTAGCGGACGTATGGGCAAAATACGGGGAGGCCACGGATCGGCCTGAGTACGAACTTCTTCGTCGAGTTACTCACTGGCCGGCGTCCGACGTTGAAAGGGAGAAAGTTATCAGGCCGACAGTTGTGAAGCCGTCATATATACTGGAGAGTTCTTTCTCGGAGATTCTTGGGAGATTCGGATTCGTGCCGTTCATTGACAAGTCGCCCGGTCGCCTCGCAATGGTGCTGGACACCTGGAAGAAAGACGGTCGACGTCCAACAACACTTCAATGACTTGGAGTTGCGTATCAGGAACTATGTGAGCCCTGCAGTTTCAGCAGCGGGTCCGCCCGAGCCTAGAGCCTCGGAGACGCCATCTCAGCCGAAATCGGAGGAAGGAGCTTCCCGGAGGCAGGGGAAACAATAGATGAGCGAACAGTCGTCAACCCTCCAATCCGTTATTGAAGAACTTTACACGCGCGAAACCAAGGAATTCGGCGAGGAATACTTCCGCGCCTTTGACGAATTCAAGGCGGCTCTGAACGAGGGCCGCATTCGCGCGGCGGAGCCTGATTCCAATTCGCCTTCCGGCTGGCGGGTGAATGCCTGGGTGAAGAAAGGCATTCTGCTGGGGTTTCGGCTCGGGCGGGTGGTGGCGATGCCTCCTGGCGATTTCCAGTTCCGCGACAAGCACACCTATCCCTTGAAGCAACTCCCTGAGGGCCAGAACATCCGCGTGGTGCCCGGCGGGTCGTCCATCCGCGATGGCTGCTACGTGGCGAAGAACGTCACCTGCATGCCGCCCATGTACATCAACGTGGGCGCCTATGTGGACGAAGGGACCATGGTGGATTCGCACGCGCTGGTGGGGTCCTGTGCGCAGGTGGGCAAGCGCGTCCACATCAGCGCCGCGGCTCAGATCGGCGGCGTGCTGGAACCAATCGGAGCCCTGCCGGTAATTATTGAAGACGAGGCCCTGATCGGTGGCAATACCGGCGTGTACGAAGGCACGATTGTGGGCAAGGGCGCGGTGCTTGCCGCCGGAACCATCATCACCGGCTCCACCCCCGTCTACGACCTGGTGCGCGACACGGTGCATCGCCGCGCGGGCGACGCTCCGCTGCGGATTCCCGACGGCGCCGTCGTAGTCCCCGGCTCCCGCAATATCACCAAAGGTCGAGGCAAAGAGTTGGGAATTTCCCTTTACACCCCCGTCATCATCAAATACCGCGACGAGAAAACCGACCAGGCTGTCAGGCTGGAAGAATTGCTACGTTAGGGAGACCGTGGGAATGCGCATTGACAAGAAAATGGCAACCCTCATTGCGCTGACCTCAGCGCTGGATCGTTGCGGCGCACGACCAGCAAAGCTCTGCCCAAATCCTTCCCCTATCACTTCTTTCTCTGTGGGGACCCAATGGTTCGATTAAGCGGCCGTCGCTTCAGGCAATTCAATCGGCGGTTTGCCGAATTGCTTTTTGGGGGCTTCTGTGTGCTAGGCCTGGTGCCAGCCGGAAATGGGCAAACCGACCGGGTCAGCCAATTGATAAGCTGGTTGAAGGACCCGGCACCTTACCTCCGGCGAGACGCGGCCATCGAATTGGGCCAAATCAAAGACCCCCGCGCGGTTGAGCCCCTTATCGCCTCCCTGAAGGACTCGGATGCTGCCCCCCGAGGGGCGGCGGCCATGGCGTTGGGTCAAATCAAAGACCCCCGCGCGGTTGAGCCTCTTATCGCCGTCCTGAAGGACACGGTCTGGGGCATTCGAAGGAAAGCGGCTGATGCGTTGGGCCAAATCAAGGACCCCCGCGCGGTCGAGCCCCTGATTGCCGCGTTAAGGGACCCTGGTATTAACGTTCGGGATCGGGAAGCTCTTTTGTTCCGACCTCAGGCGGCTCGCGCGTTGGCTGAGATCGGAACACCTGCGATCGACCCTCTAATCGCCGCCCTAAAGGACGCGAATCCAAACGTCCGATACGCTGGGGTTGTGGCGCTGGGCGAAATCAAAGACCCCCGTGCCGTCGAACCCCTGATCGAGGCCCTGAAGGACACGGATTCAGACATCCGAGACGCTGGGGTTGTAGCGTTGGGCGAAATCAAAGATCCCCGCGCCGTGGAACCCCTTATCGAGGCCCTAAAGGACACGAACGTGGGCGTCCGATATCAGGCGGCCGATACGTTGGGAAGTATCAAAGACCCTCGCGTGGTCGGGCCCCTGATTGCCGCCCTAAATGACTCGCAACCCTGGGTCGAGAGCCAAGCAATTGGTGCGTTGCGCGAGATCGGAACACCTGCTGTCGGGCCCCTGATCGCCGCCCTTAAGGACAAAGATTACCAGGTCCGTGTGGATGCGGCTCGTTTGCTGATCGAACGGGGTGAGCCAGACACAGAGGATGCATTAGTTGCGGCGCTAAATATGGGCGGCAGTAAGAAGGAGAAGAATCTCTATGACTATCGGTATAGAGAGGAAAAGATGGTCGAGGACTTCCTTAACTGTGGGAATGCGAGATTGGAAGATGCCGCGCGTAAATGGGCAAAAAGGAAAGGTTATCAAATCGGAACAGCCCGCGGGGACAGCGTTAAGTGGGGAGGCGCGCGGTAATCGCTGCTATCCGGCTCGAGTATGAGGGCTCCCCCAGCTCGTGAACTGTCCTTTGCCATCCGCCGATTTGGGCCTATCCTGTAGCCCGCCATAGGCGGGGAGGCACTCTACGCTTCTTGACCCACTCCCAAAATAGGGGTTGACTCCAAAAATGTCCCCATGCTACGTTTACCTACCGACTGGTCGGTACCAGTTACAGGTCGGCCATTGAGAGTAACGTTATGGGTAAGCATGTTTCCGGGTCCGAACTCCTGCTGGAAAGCCTGAAGCGCCAGAAGGTGGACGTGTTTTTTGGCCTCCCGGGGGGCGCCGTCCTGCCCCTCTACGATGCCCTTTACAGCGCGGGCGTTCGCCACCTGCTGGTTCGGCACGAGCAAGCCGCGGCCTTCGCCGCCGACGGGTACGCGCGCGTTACGGGCAAGCCAGGGGTTTGTTTGGGAACCTCCGGGCCGGGCGCCACCAACCTGATCACCGGGTTGACCTCGGCGATGATGGACTCCATTCCCGTGGTCGCCCTGACCGGCCAAGTCCCGGCGGCGCTGATCGGGAAAGACGGCTTTCAGGAAGCGGACACCATCGGGATCAGCCTTCCTTCCACCAAGCAGTCCTTTGCGGTGCGCAAGGCGGCGGACATTCCCAGCATCATCGATCGAGCTTTCCGGTCGGCGGTTTCGGGACGGCCCGGCCCGGTGCTGGTTGACCTTCCCAAGAACGTGCTGATGGAGACGGCGGAGCCTGACTATCCGGCCACATTGGGCATCACGCAGCCTGAGCGCAAGCGCGAGTTTGTGGATGCTGACATTGAGCGCGCCGCCGACATGATCATGGCAAGCGGCCGCGCGGTTTTGTATGTCGGTGGCGGGGTGGTTGCCTCCGACGCCTCGCCCGAGCTTCGCGAACTGGCCGAACTGACTCACATCCCCGTCACGACAACCTTGATGGGTTTAGGAGCGTTCCCTTCCCACCATCCGCTGTCACTTGGAATGCTGGGCATGCACGGTTCGTACGCCACCAACATGTCGATCTGCAACTGTGACCTCCTGATCGCCATCGGCGCGCGGTTTGATGACCGGGTCACGGGCCGCTTGAACGGTTTTGCCACTGGCGCGAAGAAGATTCAGTTTGACGTTGACCCGTCGGAGGTCAACAAGAACGTCCACGTTGATTTGTCCGTGGTGGGCGATGCGCGCGAGGCGTTGAAGGCATTGATTGATGTTCTGAAACGCCGCAAGGCCGCTCCCACGCCCGTGCGCCAGCAATGGCTGCAACGCATCGAGTCGTGGCGCGGCGAGCATCCGCTGACCTACGACAAGTATGCGAACACGGTGAAGCCGCAGATGGTGATTGAAGCCATTGCCCAGCGCGCCGCGGAAGACGCCATCATTTCCGTGGACGTGGGCCAGCACCAGATGTGGACCGCGCAGTTCTACAACTTCACGCGGCCGCGGACGTGGCTTTCTTCCAGCGGACTGGGCTCGATGGGCTACGGCTTCCCCGCCGCCATGGGCGCGCAGATGGCCTTCCCCGACCGCCAGGTGATTGCCTTCGTCGGCGACGGCGGCTTCCAGATGACCCTGAACGATCTGGCCACGGTGGTGCAATACCGCGTGCCCGTGAAGATTGTCATCATCAACAATCGCGCCCTGGGCATGGTGCGCCAGTGGCAGGAAATCTTCTTTGAAAAACGCTACTGCGATACTGACCTGGATTTTGCTCCGGATTTCGTGAAACTGGCGGAGGCTTACGGCATTCGCGGCGCGCGCGTGGAACACCGCACCGACGTCTCCGACGCCGTTGAGGATTTCCTGAAGGACCGCGAGCCGCGCCTGCTTGACGTATGGGTGGACCCAACGGAAAACGTTTACCCCATCGTTCCCCCGGGAGCCTCGCTGGCGGAGATGGTGGTGGAACCGCCGCGCGTTCAGGTGGAAGAAGAAGCGTTGGACGATTTGTGGGCAGTGTGATTGGGAAAGACGAAACTCGAAATTGGAAATTCGAAAATCGTGAACGGGATGGCGAATTTCCAGTTTCGATTTTCGAGTTTCGTCTTTCCCGAATCCCGAATCCCGTGTCCCGGCTAAGGAGTTTCCCATGCAATGGCTTATCACGCTTGAAACCGAACAGGACATGATTGTGACTTGCCGGCTCATGAACGTTTTTCGCCGCAAGGGAATGAAGATCAACACTCTGGCCATGGGCACGCGGCCCAACAGTTTTTCCATGATGGCCGTGCTGGACTCACCCGAGGCGGACATCGATCATCTCTTCAACTACCTGCGCGGGATGGAGGGCGTGGAGCGTGTCTCCTATTACCAGCACCAGACTTCCGCCGACGCCTCATTTGTATTCATTGATGCCGGCGCCGACACATCGCGCGTGGCGGAGGTCCTGAAGACGGTTCCAGGTTCGAAGCTGGTTTTTGCCAGTCACGGAAGATATCTCCTGGAGGTTCCCGCGGAGAGCCGCCGGCAACACGCTGCATCGGCATTTGATATCCCGGAGTTCCTTCCCTTCTCTTGTATAAAAACCACTCAGACCGCGCCCAGCCGGGTCCTGGTCGGGGCGCAAGCATGATGAAGAAGGAGTCAGGAGTCAGGAGCCAGGAGTTAGAATACCTTCAACCATCGTGATGCGTAGCTACTGACTTCTGGCTTCTGACTCCTGACTCCTGCATTTGGTATATAATTCCTGTTTACAAATTCGATAAACAAAAAAGGATTAAAGAGCTATGGCTAAAGTTTATTACGAGAAAGACGGCGACCTGAAAAATCTGGCAGGAAAGACTGTGGCCATTATCGGTTACGGCAGCCAGGGGCACGCGCACGCATTGAATCTGCGCGACAGCGGAGTGAAGGTGATTGTCGGCTTGCAGCCCACCAGCGCTTCACGCGCCAAAGTGCAGGCCCAGAAACTGGAAGTCTACGATCCGGCGGAAGCCACCAAGCGCGCCGATATAATCATGGTCCTGGTGCCCGACCAGACGGCGGCGAAGCTCTATAAAGAATCCATCGGCCCCAATCTAACCGCCGGCAAGACGCTGGCCTTTGCGCACGGTTTCAACATTCACTTCAAGTTCATCCTTCCGCCCAAGGATGTGGACGTCATCATGATCGCGCCCAAGTGCCCCGGACATCGCCTGCGTGAGCTCTTTACCGAAGGCGTTGGCGTGCCGTCCCTATTGGCCATTGAGCAGGATGCTACCGGCCACGCGGAAGCCACCGGCCTGGCGTATGCCAAGGGGATTGGTTCGCTGAAGGCAGGCGTCATTGGCACCACCTTCAAGGAAGAGACCGAGACGGACCTCTTCGGCGAACAGTCCGTTCTTTGCGGCGGAGTCTCAGCCCTCATCACCACCGGGTTTGAGACGCTGGTCGAGGCTGGCTATCAACCGGAAATCGCTTACTTCGAATGCCTGCACGAGCTCAAGATGATCGTTGACCTCATCTACCAGGGCGGCATCAAGTACATGCGCTATTCCGTGAGCGATACGGCCGAATACGGCGACTACTCCCGTGGCCCACGCGTGGTTGACGAGCACGTGCGCGAAACCATGAAGAAGGTTTTGGCGGAAATACAAAGCGGCAAGTTTGCCAATGAGTGGATGGATGAAAACGCCAAGGGACGCAAGAATTTCCTGGAAATGCGCGCCAAGGGCGCCAGCCACCTCATCGAGAAGGTTGGAAGCGAGCTCCGCAAGATGATGCCGTGGATCTCCACCTCCAAGGAAGAGGTCACCGCGGCACAGGCAGCGGCGAGAAAGTAGGCAGTAGGCACTAAGCAGTAAGCAGTAGGCAGTAGGCATTTTGAATTCACTCCCCTCGCCCCCTTGGGGGAGAGGGTGGACCGCAACCGGCGCTGTCATCAGCCGGGGCGGGAAGGGGGCCCCACGTTCTGCTTGTCGTGGGGGTGAGGGGGTCAGCCCTGCCGGGAGCAAGAAGTAATTTCCTGATACCCCTTCTTTAAACAGTATCGGTATTCACCTTAGCAGGGGCGGTTCGCGAACCGCCCCTACTTAATTTCCAAGGACAAAAATGAAAACCACCGACACCAAGGCTGTTCGCGGTCCGCGCGATTTCCAAACCCGGGTAAAGAAGCTGGCGCTGATTGGCTGCGGGAAACTGGGCGAGGGCCTGCTTTCCGGCATGCTGGGTTCGCAGCTCATTCCCGTGGAGAACGTGGAAGTAACCGTGGCGCACCAGCCGCGGGCGGATTATCTTGCCGAGAAATATGGGGTGAAAGCCCACACGGATAATGTCAAGGCGGTTAAGGGCGCGGACCTGGTATTAATTGTTTTGAAGCCGCAGCAGGTCAAAGGGTTTATCCACGACGTCAAGAAGGTGCTGCGCAAGGACGCGGTGATCATCTCCGCCGCGGCATCCGTCACCACGGCGCTGATTGAACGCGAACTCGGCCGCCCTGCGCATGCCATTCGCGCCATGCCCAACACTCCCTGCCTGATTCGCCAGGGCATGACGGCCATTGCCGCCAGCCCCAACGCCACGGCCGACGATACCGCGCTGGCACGAGAAATCTTCAACTCCATGGGCCGCACCGTGGTGGTGGACGAGAAGCACATGGACGCCATCACCGGGCTTTCCGCTTCCGGCCCCGCCTATGTTTACCTGATCATTGAGTCGCTGGCCGAGGGGGGAGTGAAGCTGGGCCTGCCCCGCGAACTTTCCACGGAGCTTTCCGCGCAAACGCTGCTCGGCGCTTCCTCATTGGTTCTGCACACCGGTGAGCATCCGGCCAAATTGAAGGACATGGTTACTACGCCCGCGGGTTGCACCATCGACGGACTGATGGAACTGGAAGAAGGGGGCCTGCGCGTCACGCTGATCAAAGCCGTCGTCCGCGCCGCCCAACGCGCCAAGCAACTGGTGGAGAACCAGAACTCCTGATTGATCATTGGTGATTTGCGATTGGTGATTGGTGATTTTGGACTCCTGAATCGGATCTGTCATCAGATGGTTGCAGCCCAGGCACCATGGCAGTATCTCTGCATCATCCCTAGCACTGATAGACAATAAGATATTACTTAATTCGTTAATTAATGCACAAGTGTGCCGCGACCAACCATCTCATCCAATACCACTGCGCAAAGCGCCTTGGAGTGCGCGCGGCTCGACGCCGCCTTGGAACGCAACCGAGGCCAAGGATAAACGTATCCTCCATGCGCCACGCATCGCCTGACCAAACAATTTGTCACCAGTATTGCGCATTGTGAAATATTCAGATAACCGGCTTATGTTCAGCATGTTACCAGCTTTGGCACTGAAAATTTGACACTTCCGGTCCTTTGTTTTCAGTATGTTGCCAGCTTTGGTTGCTTGTGCGCGGGACAGATCGATGGACATGAAGTCTCCATGTAATTTGCGTAGTTTTTAGCGATTGGGATTCTCAATCCTGCGACCCCTCGGATGCGGTTTGGCACGCCAACTCGGCCGCCTCAGTTTCCTCAATTGGAGCCGGCAGCGGTTCCATTTGGTGCAGTACCGGCTCCCGGCGGCGGGCGTAAAACTGCCGCAATTTGCGTTCAATCTGATCCTCAAGGTGAGTTTCATAGCGGATGACGTCGCCCATTTCCTGGCTCGGCAGCAGCAGATCGGCATCGTCGCGCACGGGATCGTGCTCCGGGTGCTCCGCGAAATACAGTGCCTGCCTTTGCTTGTAGTTTTCGATTTCCCGGTCCACGCTGGCGGTCAGGGCGACCTGCCCGCGATCACCCTCCGGCACCTCACCTTCCGCCTGGCGTTTCGACAGTACCTCGAACGGCCCTCGGAGCGTCGCGCCCTGGAACCCCGGCTTCTTTCCGTAAAGAAGATCAAAATAGATGATGTTGTCCTTCTCATACATTCCCATTCTAACCAGATCGCGCAAACCCTCGAGAGTCTCGATGACCTGCTGGAATTTCCATGGGGAATCCGGTAGTCCGGTAAAGCCCATCATTTGAATTTGCTGGGTCTGTCTGAGGTCGACAATACCCGAGGCCGGCATGCCTTCACGCTTACGGTCGCCCGCGCGCTCCCTCTTCTGCACCGCCAGGGCTCCTACCTCCGCGCGTTGCAGACGCTCCAGCCGCAAGCGCAGAATGGCGATGTCCTGCACCCAAGCGTCCTCCCAGCCATCCCGCGGCTCCATGGCTGCGATCAGAGCCTTGTGTGTCCGTTCAAAATCGCCCGGGCGCTCGCCGAGCGCCTCAATGCTATGCGCTACCACCTCGGAATGTGGGCGAGGCCTTGGTAAATTGCGGCTCGAGATGGCTTTGCCCCGCTCAGTGCTCGGTCCGGTGGAGCGGAGGCTATTGGCGCGGCTGGCGATGGACTGCGCCGGGCTGGGTTCTCTATTGATCAGGCTCATGCTTTTGTCTCCTTTGATTTGCACGGGCGGCCAGCCCGCGCCGCTGCGCTCACCTGCGAACCGTCATTATCAAGGGTAAGAAAAGGATTGCGGGGGCAGCCGATGTAGCGTACAGCGTTCATGACCTTTCAATGGTAGCTAACGTGGCTAGCCGTGTCAAGGTAAATACGTAGCCAGTTTCCTACCGGTAGGAAAAAGGACGAATAAAAATTCTGACAAACCGCAGATTGGCCGGGAAATACAACATTATGTCCGCTGGCTTCGCCTAGGGCGCAGGGCCGAACCACCTTCGGCCTTCCACCGGGAGCGCGGCGAGGTTGCCATTGCCACGTCTCGCAAGGGCACCATCGTACGAGAGGTTCGAGATTTCGGAATGCGGGAGCTTGGTCCCGCTTTTTCAACCGCTGACTCGTCAGCGGTCTCCAGTTTCCACATTTCCTGCTCAGCACCACCCCGTCGCCCGGGGCGCCACCCCTTCTCATCTGAGGAGGGGAGCCGTTAAAACTCCCCCCCTGAATCAGGAGGGGCGGCGCGCTCGCGTCGGGGGTGGTTTCCGGCGCTCGAGTTAGCGCACGACAGAATGGAGAAACTCCAGACGACTGACTCGTCAGCGATTGGTGATTCGCCGCGACTCGTCGCGGCGAGGGAAAGCGGCGACGAGTCGCCGCACTCCACAAAACCCATTGATGCGCCACCCGCAGGTATATACTGGCGCAGTCTTCTTGGGTATTTGGATTCTCCAACCTGTGATCCTGGAGGGAGTACTACGGTGGCCATCAGGACCCTTTTATATTTGCTTATCGTCGCCGGCATGGTTCCGGCGGCACAACCACAACAACCCAAACCGCTGAACAAGGAACAGGTGGTCGCTCTGGTTCACAACGGGCTTGCGGATGAGTCCGGCGCCAGGCTGGTCAAAGATCACGGACTCGATTTTGCTCCCGCCCAGGATTTTGTGGATTCCCTGCGCAGTGCGGGTGCCAATGACGCGTTCATCAATGCCGTGCTGGCAGCAGATCACCCCAGGCCGGCGCCGCCTCCGAAGAAGGCGCTCAACCGCGTCCAGCTTACGGCCCTGGTCAAGGCCGGTATCGCCAGTTCGCGCGTCGCGATGCTGGTGAGTGATCGCGGAATCGACTTCGCGCCTACTGACGACTACCTCCGGCAGTTACAGACGGATGGGGCTGGTCAAGACGTCGTGGATGCCCTGAAGACGGCGGAAAAAGCCTCGCCTCACCCCGCGCCGACAAAGGGAACGCCGGCTTCACCCAGCGGACAGACCAAGATAAAGCGTATCCGGGTGGGAACTCCTATAGTAAACGCCAAGCTGGTATATCAGGAAAGGCCCGAATACCCGCCACTCGCCAAAATGGCACGCATCCAGGGAATTGTTCGAATGGAAGTCGTCATTGGCAAAGACGGAACCGTGCAGGACATCAAAGTGCTTAGCGGCCACCCGCTTCTCATCGAGTCGGCACTGGAAGCCGTTTCCCGCTGGCGTTATCAACCCACTTTGCTGAACGCAGAACCCGTTGAAGTGGTGACGGAAATCGATGTTAATTTCCGGCTGGATCTGTAGGCAGGCTTAATGCGGAATTGTTGTTTAGTCCGAACTTCTCACCACTTTTGGACGCCGCGGGAAGGGCGGGGCTTCAGAGGCAGCGGAAAAACGCATTAGTGTCCTTTGAGCCCCGCAGGGGCGCAAGTTAATAGCCGGGGGCTACGCCCCATAAGCGTTAACTTAAGGCTTCCGTCTGAATTGATGTGCTCTCCTCTCAGGCCCGGAGGGCCGGAAGACCGTAGCCCACGGCGTAACTTGTCCCGATGTTTTCGATCGGGAGCCGTGGGGCAAGCGTGCATGATGACTGCCAGCCCCAGAGGGGCGAAAGAAAGGGACTCTGGGCGTAGGTTGCGCCAATCCTTGAGTTTCGCCCTACTCGCCGCGATTTACTTCTTTCGCCCCTTTGGGGCTCGTTGCGGGGGCGCTCCCTTGACCCACGGCTTACGCCGTGGGCTACGATCTTACGCCGCTACGCGGCTGGTCCCGTCGCGGTCTTAGGTTAACGCCTATGGGGCAACGCCCCCGGAACGCGCCCTAGTTGATCCCCGACCTTGAAGGAGTCGCATTAGTCCTCGCCGCTAAGGCCAAGACCGCACGGATATCAGGTGCTTGCAACTAGAGCAGGCCCGGAATGTCACGAGCACCGTGCAGGACGCGAACGATTTCGACGGGCCTTCGGGCAATGTAAATTATCAAGTATGAGCCTTCCGGCCAGATAAGCACGGGCTTTTCGGTAAGGTCTTCCCGGCGGTGTCCAATTTCCGGGTGGTTGGCAATCCTCTGACAGGCGTCAAAAATCTGAAGGCGAAGGCGGCGGGCGGCTTTCATACTGTCGTCGGCAACATACGCCCAGATTTCCCGAATATCCTGGGCGGCTTCCGGCGAAAGTTTGAAGCGCTTCATGTCCGTTTGCGCTTTCCCGCCAATTCCCGTTCTTCCTTCGCCAGCGCCCGGAAGAACGTCTCGCCGTCCACACTCTCCCCGCGTTCGAGGGAAGCCCAGCCCTTGTTGATCTTCTTCCGGAGATCCTGAATCTGGAGCTGCCGAATCTGGTCCCTCTCTTCAAAGAGCCGCAGTGCCTCCCGAACCACTTCGCTCGCGGAGTTATAGCGGCCCGTCTTCACTTTATTTTGAACCAGCGTTTCCAACGCAGGTGTGAGGTTAACATTCACAGGCAGTCCTCCTTGTCCTTAAGACCGAAATTAACAGTCCTGTCCATCCTTGTCAATCTTGGACATTCCTCATCAAACCGCGCATACAAAAAACCAAAGTATGCGCCACCCGCGGCTGGGGATATTCCCAGGGCCTCCGGGAAATCCGCCGCCCATTGGGTTATCCATCACCTTTCCAGGGCTCGCCCGGCAGACGTTCTATTAGGCGTGACGAAACAGCGTACGCGGCCCTCTTGAGGTCCCAGGCGAATGCCGCTGACAGTAACGGATTAATGTCAGCAGCAAATTCCGGGTCATGCAGCTTGTCCGCGATGTTTTTCTCGAACTGAGCCCGGGTTACCTTATGGCCTTCCCGGTTCATATACTCTGAAAATGCTGCGATGATACGGTCAGGTGTTACCTCCGGTTTTTCCAGAGCGGTCGCCAAGTCGAACAGGTCTCGCCCCTGCTTGCGCTGATACAGCGCCCGCAACTTGGTCCCGAGAAGCTCGTCGAGGTCGTAGCTGCAAGTCTGGCACTTGCCTTCGAACCAGCGTGATGAGACGGAAAAGGGCACGTGCTTGAAACCGTAGACGGCAAAATGCTCCCGCGAATTGATCTCGACTTTCAGCCGCAGACGGATGGGCGGCGTGTTCTCGGAGTCAAAGCGGTAGACGAAGGTGACTCGTCCCTCCGTTTGTTTCCACTGCGGCTTGCCAAGCCAGGGATCGAGAATTTCGCGCAGTGCTTCCATCGCCGGACCTGCCGGCTCGGCCCTCGTCTGGACAAGGTCGATGTCTTCGGAGTACCGGGCAGCGGGTTTGAGGTGAAGTTTGTAGAGGGCAGTTCCACCCCGAAACGCAAGAGCGTCGCACAGGAGCGGATGCGAGAAAATTTCGACGAGCGCCCGGCTGATAGCCAGATCCTGCTCGACCTGGAAGTCCTGGACCCATGGGGCCACTGCCCGCCACTCTGTAATGTAGTCACGCGGGATCACAGTTCGGCCTCAACATGGGCATTGACATAGAGCTTCCAGGCCTCGTCGCGACTGGAGCGCTTCTGTGAAGCTTTCGGCAAAAGCCTGGTCGACTGCTTTGCGTGTTCTCGCACGTACTTCTTAAGAACTGGAGTCTTTGCGCCAAAGCCAAGAAGCTCCAGCAGGTATCCAAGCCGTTGCGCCCAAGTGACGGGCGCTGTCCGAGCCGTTGTGGCAAGCTTCTCGGGATCGATCCGCTCGGCGAGTTCCGACAGAACCGTCGCCACCTGATTGATTCCGCCGGCATGATGCGCATAACCGACAAGATCAAGCGCCGTTGCCTCAGGCGACGACACGAGGAGCGTGCCTCGCGGCGTATTGAAACTCTGAACGGGCACCTCGGTGAGGCGCGTCCGCGCCAGAAAGGCAACGCGTACCCCCCCGCACTGGATCGACCGGCGATTCTTTGCCAGGAAGACCTGGAATCCCTGTGGTCGCTGATGCGCGGCGCCGTGATACTGTGCGGCCGAAAGGAGTCCAGCATAATAGGGAAGATTCCGATACTTCATTAGCGCCGGGATAAACTGTTCGGCAGGAAGGCAGCCTAGCGAGAGATATTCTGGCGGAACGATGACGTAAAACCCGCGTGCAGGAGAAGCAATCAGCTTTTGTTTTGCGAGACGGTTCAAGGCGAGCTTGGCAGCAGCGGCGGAAACACCCAGCGCCGACGGCACCTCGCGGGAGACAAAGTAATAGCGCCCGCTTGCAGCAAGACCGTTGATGTATTCCCTGGCGCTTGGATGGCTAGATTCTGATTTCACACCCGCAAAGTATCATTTTCCGATACTTTACGCAAGTGAATCAAGCAGGTAGCACAGTCAATGCAGTTCTGACCGTGGCTATCGCGGGGGCACCGACATCGCTTTTTATGTCTGCGACCCTATGTGTCAGGTGGTTTTCAGGCCCACGGCCCGGGCCAACTTCCTCTGCCGCTCGTCGAAGGTCCAGAAGCGCTCGGCCTTGGCTGAGTGCGCGTCTGAGAAGCAGATCGAATCAAAAGAGCTGGTGTCAGCGCAGTTGCTCAATACCGTGATCGCTCCCGCTCGTCAATCAGCAAGTCCGCTCCGGGGAGGATCCTTACCCCAAAGATCTCGCGTCGCATGGCGGCGAAGTCGGGAATTTTGCGCATTCTTGCTGGCGGGGCCACCGGCACAATGCTGGCGATGACCGTATCCCGCTCCCGTAATTCCACAGTCTTGCCTGCACGCAGCCACGCCTTCAGCCGCTGCGTATCCCGGAGTTGCCGAAGGTTTATGGTTGGCATAACGGTATCGTGACGCATTTTGTGCCCCATCATCGATCGGCACCTTACTCGCCCAGTAGGAATGCCGGGTCGGTGCGGAAGGGATTGACGACGAGGAGACCATCAAGGTCCTGGCCGGCCTGAAAGTCCTCGGTCAGGAGATACCGGCACGAAGCGGACTTCGCCGCTGCCACAATGAGCGCGTCCCAAAAGGACATCGGGTAGCGGTCCTGGATTTTCCAGGCATTGTCGAGGATCCCGCCGTCTATGTTCACCGGCCGCCAGGCCAGCAGGTCGCGCACCTCGGATCGCGCAGATTGCCGAACGTCCGGCCATTTGTGCGTCACCTTGGCATAGAACTCCTGAAGTACCTGAAAGCTGATTCGGCCCTGACGCCTTCTCCATAACTCCGCTCGCCAGTCCCGTGCTGCCGCTTGCTTCTTCGGGTCAGCATCATCGAGCGCGTAAATGAAAACGTTCGTATCAACGAAGACCGGGGCGATCATGGACCTCCTCGCGGGACATATATCGGCCGTCGGTCTTCAAAAAGGGCTTGCGCGCCAGGGCCCGCCGCATCGCCGCGTGGTAGGCGTCCTCTTCCAACATGCGTTCTTTCAAGATACCCGCCAGAAGACGCGAGACACTGGTATCTTTCCGCGCGGCTTCAATGCGTGCCCAGCGCGCGACGGCCTCCTCCAGGGTAATCGTAATGTTTCGTCGCTGAATCTTCATAACACGAATATAGTGTAACACGGATTCCGTGTCAATCTTCCCCAGCGGCATGTCAGCGGATGACGCGGGGGGGCACCCACTCTTGCTACGCGCAGCTTGGCTGCTGCGAAAGGACGTATACACAAAAAGGGGTATTTCGAGCAACTGATGCAGCGGCAACCCCCAGAATACTGAGAATCTACTGCATTCTTCAAGACTTGTGGCCGCAGGCAAATGCGAACGAAATGGCAGGGCGCGTAGGGTAGGAGAACCGCGGACCTAAAGAACAGGTCCGCGCTACGTTGGCCTGTAGGGGCACTCCTCGTGGGTACGCTTGCAGAGGGGCCTGCCCCTACAGGTTCGGTTGCGGCCCCGACGCGCTGCACCGCAGCCCCCACGAGTCAATCCAAAATCGAAAATCGAAAATCCAAAATTCCTACGTCCTGAGCAGCGACCGGTAGCTCAGTTTGGAGCGCACGGGAAATTCGTGGGCGAAGTTCTTGATCTTCTCGCAAATCCCGTCGACATCCAGGCCAAATTTGGCATGCAGCAGGGCGGGAGCGCCGTGGGGAATGATGCGGTCGGGAACGGCGATGCGCAGAATGCTGGCGGGGATTTTCCTGTCCTGCAACAGAGTGGCGACCGCGGAACCAAACCCTCCGGCTTCGGTGCCTTCC
>CAYTMD010000050.1:0-20169 GCA_964438685.1 uncultured Acidobacteriota bacterium | reverse complement strand
CCGTCCCCCCGCCCAATCTCCCCCGAAAAACCTCTGAGCTGCGAAAGTTGGGTTAAGAATGTTTCACACAGAGTCCACGGAGTGCTTTATCGATCGAATTATCGAAGCGTTTGATCACAGAGTGCACAGAGAACGCCTCGGGACATCTCCGTGGTCTCTGTGCCTTAACTCCGTGACCTCTGTGAGAAATTCTTTACCGCTCTCTATCACTGCGAAAGAATTCATGAATAACCCGGACCAGCTCCAAATTGAAGAATCCCCGCCGGATGGCGCCGACAAGCCAGCTATTTATTTTTGCAGTGCGTCAGGCGGGGCTCCTTGAGTTTATGGACGGTACCGCCTTCCAGCACGGACCAGTTTGCGTCATAACAGGCGGCCTCGTGATACGTGCCCTCGCGGTATTGCAGCAATCTTACGGTGCTTTCCGTGGCCGACTCGTGCGTTGCGACAACGACATCACTGAACCCATGGGAACGGTTCTTCTCAATGGTGAATGACTGGATGGCCTCCCGGTAGAACAACAGCTTATACTCCTGGCCGGATTTCTGAAAAATCCAGAAGCGGCAATTTCCGGTGGGACTGCATCCCTCATCCAGCGATCCCTGCACGATGACTTCGGGAGTGCCATCACCGTTGAGGTCAACTAGCTTGACCAGCGCGTCCTGGGCATTTTCCTCTATTTCCTGATCCGACTGACCTCCCAATCCCCCCAGGTCGGGCTTAATCTGAATGGCAATGGCCCGCGCGATCGCAGCCCGCTCGGCGTCGCTGACCTTTGCACGGAGCAGGGACTGTTTGAGGGGGATCACCTCCGAGTGGCGCCAGTCCCACTGGAAGCTCTCCGCGCCCAGCAGGAGCGATGTGAAAAGAACGCAGCACAGGCAAGCCTCCAATACTTCCGGCAAGGGGATGCGTCGGTTCGCGCTTGTTGGCATTGATTGCAATCCTCGATTTGCCCGCAGCTTAATAACTCCCCTCCTGATTCAGAGGGGTGTCCGTCGGCTGACGGACAGGGTGGTTACCTGCTGACGCATTTTCCCGCAGCCTGTTAGGCCACCAGCACGATCTTTCCATGCGCACCGGGCTCCATCACAACGCGATGAGCCTGGGCGGCCTCGGCGAGCGGAAGTTCTTTCCCCACCACCGGGCGCAGCGATCCGTTTTCCAATCCGGCCACCAGTGCGGCGTGAATGCTGGTCAGCTCCTGGCGGGTGGCGCCCCAAAGGGTGAATCCCAACACCGCGGCATCGCGGCGCATGATTTCGCGGGGGTTGATTTCAATGTTGCCGCGATTACCGATGACCACCACACGCCCTTTCGTGGCAAGCACGGTGAGGTCCTTCGCCAGATTAACGTTGGCCAGCATCTCCAGAATCACATCCACACCGCGTCCGCCGGTGAGCTTCATCAACTGGTCAAGATAATCCGGCGCGCGATGGTCAAGCACGTGATGGGCTCCCTGCGCGGCCACCATTTCGCGCCCCCGGTCCGTGCCGCCCGTGCCAATTACCTTCATTCCCGCGGCCCGCGCCCACTGCACGCCCGCCACGCCCACGCCGCCGCTTGCCCCGTGGATCAAAACCGTCTCCCCCGGTTGCGCACGCCCAATTTGCAGCAAGGCGCGGTAGGCCGTGGCATACGGAACATTGAGGGCGGCTCCCTGATTAAAACTCACGCTGGGCGGCAGCGGATGCACCTGCCACGCCTCCGCCAAAGTCTGTTCCGCATAGGCGCCCGAAAGCGTTCCCCCCACGTAAACGCGGTCGCCCGCGGCCAGGCCTTGCACTCCTTCGCCCACGGACTCCACCGTTCCCGCCGCATCGCTTCCCGGAGTGTAGGGAAGCGGAGGCTTAATGGCGTACGTTCCCTGACGCATGTAAGTGTCGTAAGGATTCACGCCCGCCGCCGCGACCCGCACCACGACTTGCCCCGCGCCGGCGCGAAGATCGGGGACATATTCCAACTTCATTACCTCGGGACCACCAAATTCGTGAACACGGATAGCCTTCATCGTTGCCTCCTCGCATTTCGCTTAAGTCTTCAACCCGGACTTGAGCGCCGCCACACGCGCTACGGCCGACCAGTCCAAATCTCCCAATCCCTGCGCGACGCCGCTGATCAGGTTGTCGCGAATCAGGCTGGCGATGGGCATGGGCGCACCCGCCTCGTCCGCCGCCGACATCATCAATCGGACGTCCTTCAGGCCCAGGCGCAGCTTGAATCCGGCGGGTTCGTAACGCTGTTCGGCAATAATCTTTCCGTAGTTTTCATAGACGGGGGATTGGAAGAATGAGCCCACCATAATTTCCAGAAAAGTCGCCGGGTCAACGCCGGACTTGCGCATCAAGGCAATTGCCTCACCCAACGTCTCCAGCATGGACGCGATCAGGAAATTTCCCCCCAGCTTGACCGTGTTGGCGGCCGGGGCATCCGTACCGATCACGAAAAGTTTGCGGCCAATCGCCTCCAGCACCGGGTGGCAACGTTCCACCGCTTCCGACGGACCTGCCGCCACCACAATCAACCGCGCCGCCTGCGCCGCATCCGGGCGTCCAAAGACCGGAGCGGCGATAAAAAGCTGACCGCGCTGCCGGTGAGCGTCAGCCAGCCGGCGGGAGAGATTTACACTGATGGTGCTGTGGGAAATATGAACCCCACCCCGGGGGAGGCCGGCAAGCACGCCGTTATCGCCGAATGCGACTCCTTCCACCGCGGCGTCATCCGCGAGCATCGTGGCCACCACTCCCGCAGTGCAGGCTGCGGCGGGAGTATCCACCACCGTTGTGCCCTGACCCGCCAAAGCTTCCGCGCGGCTGCGTGTGCGGTTGTAAACCTTCAACGCGTGCCCCGCCTTGATGAGATTGCGGACAATGGGTTCGCCCATTGCGCCCAAACCTATAAATCCCATTTCCATGGTTTATGCTCCTTTTGGCTGCCCTTATTAATTTACCACCAGTAACCGGTCGTGTGCCGGGTTCTGATCGTGCCGCTACATTAAGTGGGACGCTTGGGGTAAGATAGGTATTCAAAGCTTCGTGAAACGAAGAGAATCGCCGATGATTGAGACATCGGCCCCAGGAAGCGAATTCGCATGGCATCATCGGCCACAGGTCACACCAGGAGCGCACGGCGAAACTGGAAAGCAATTCCCGCCGTTCTGGCATTAACCGCCATAGCGTTATTCACGAGTGCTCTAAACGCTCCGGCCCAGCAAACCACGCCCCCGCCGGCCACAACGCCCACCATTCGCTCTACCGTCCAACTGGTCAATGTGCCCGTGACCGCCACGACCAAGCGCGGGCAAAGGGTTATTGATCTCAGCATGGATGAAGTGCAGGTATTTGAAGATGGCGTGCAGCAGAAGATCACTCACTTCGAGCGGGAGACGCGCACGCCGCTTCGCATCGGCTTGATCGTCGACACCAGCAATTCCGCGCGCGCCCGATTATCGTACGAAAAGGATGCCGGCCAACAGTTTGTAGACCTGGTGCTTGCGAATGGAAACCCCAAAAACCAGGTATTCCTTGAAACCTTTGACGCTACCAGCTCCATCGTGCAGGACTTTACCAACGACCCGGACTTGCTGGCGGAAAAGATTCAGGATCTTAAATCGGGCGGCGGCAAGGCCCTCTACGATGCCATCTACTTTGCTTGCCGCGAGAAAATGCTCAAGACCGGACCGCGGGAAGAGATACGGCGAATCCTGGTCGTCGTGAGCGACGGCTTGGATGTTCAAAGCCAGCACACGCTGGACCAGGTCATTTCCATGGCTCGCATGGCCGAAACCATGATCTTTACTGTCGGCACGGCCGCTTACGGCTACGACAATCCGGGAGACAAACTCCTGGAAGAGATGGCAACAGAAACGGGTGGCTACCCATCCTTCCCGCTGCGCTATGCCCCGGGCACCGATCTGGAGTCGGGATACCTGGCGCATCAACAGATCGGGGCGTCTTCCCAAAACAAAGGTTTGGGTGCGGGAACGGGAGGGCTTTCCTCGGAACGATTGATCAACCTGGTGGAAGCGTTGCAGGGGATTGGTCGTGATTTGAGCGAGGAATACACCATTGGCTATAGGCCGTTGCGCGATGTCATGGACGGGACCTACCGCTCCATCAAAGTCGTGACCACCCGCCGTGGAGTTAGCCTGCGCTGGAAACCTGGATATTTCGCCACAGCGGAATGATCGACGCTTGCCCGACTGCGAGGCGAAAACTCCCTTGCATTGCAATACCGTAAGTTCTTGTTTTTTTGACAAACATTTTGCGCCCGACGTAGGGCCAAACAGTCGACGGCGCGCGTTCGGCCTCGGACCAGCGCTGCGGGTCCCTACAGTTTTGGTTGCGGACCCGCCGCACTGCGCTGCCGCAGGTAGCTTCCCTTTTTGACTCTGAAATGAACGATGCCGTGGTTGGTGTTCGTGGCCGACAGATGGACACATTGTCGTTCACATTTTCACCTTTTGATAATTCAAATAAGTTGTTTTTTTTCAGTGTGTTATCAGCTTCAGGCTCAGGAAAACAGCTTTTCCAGCCCTTTTATTTCAATAGGTTATCAGCTTTGGCGGGTTGCGCGGGTGTCGCCGGCATCGGACACAATGTTGACATGAAGTTGGAGGGGGATTGACGTTGGGAAGGCACCACGATAGACCTCTTCTTATTCTTGTGCCCCACGCCTTGACATGTCGGTCCTCTAACGCCTGCCTCGGCACCGAGCTTTAGCCGATATTATAGGCTATTAGTCTGTCCTTGTCAAGCCTAATTAATATCCGCTGGCGGGACCAATACCGGGGAAGTGCCAAGGCTGGAGATGGCGCGGCCCAACGAATGACAATCTCCGGCAGGCCCCCGGAGAAATCAAAGCCTTCCATTTTCGACTCACCCCACCGCGGCAGCCCGTGCAGCAAGCCTGCGCAGTTACTTTAAGAGGAACAATTAGGGTAGAATAAGAAATTGAGATCCTGCGAACGCAGGGAGAATTGCCGGGAAATCCAATACCGGCATCTAAACACAAATGCGCATGGCATCACGGGGAAAAGGCCGGAAAAAGACCGCGGCAGGAGGCTGGAGAACAATTTCCGCCGTCCTGGCTCTGGTTGCCATAGCCGTAGGAACGGAAACCCTCCGCACTGCGGGCCAACAAGCCCCGCCGCCTGCCGCAGCCAGCGTCGCCGCACCTCAGGGGGAAAATACCCCTCTTGCAAAAACCACCACCATTCGCTCCACGGTTGAACTCGTCAATGTTCCGTTAACCGTCAAGAATAAGCGGGCACAGCCGGTTATTGACCTGGGGCAACAGGACTTCAGGGTATACGAAGACGGGGTGGAGCAGACCATCACCCACTTCGAACGGGAAACCAGCACGCCGGTCCGACTTGGCTTGATTCTCGACACCAGCAATAGTGCGCGCAGCCGATTTTCGTATGAAAAGGAAGCTGCCAGCGAGTTTGTTTTCCAGATCCTGCGCAACGGAGGCACGAAGAACCAGGTATTTCTCCAAACCTTCGACGCTACCAGCTCGATCATCCAGGACTTTACCAACGACCCGGATCTGCTAAACGAAAAAATCCAGGACCTCAAGACCGGCGGCGGTAAGGCCCTGTACGATGCCATCTACTATGCCTGCCGGGAGAAGATGCTCAAGTCCGGCCATCCGGAAGATGAGCGGCGGGTTCTGGTCATCTTAAGCGATGGATTGGATGTGCAGAGCCAGCACACACTGGACCAGGCCATTTCCGTAGCTCGCATGGCTGAAACCATGGTCTATACGATCGGCACGGCCGCCTACGGCTTCACAAATCCGGGAGACAAGCTCCTGGCAGATCTCTCCGATGCTACCGGCGCTTATCCCTCTTTTCCCCTCCGCGAAAATACCGGCACGGACCTGGAAACGGGTTACCTCTCCCATGGGCAGATTGGGGAAACGTCCCAGAACAAAGGTTTGGGGGCGGAAACGGGCAAGTTCTCCGCCGAACGATTGACGCATCTGGCAAACGCGCTGGAAGCCATCGGGCGTGATTTGGACGAACAATACACGATTGGCTACAAACCCCGGCGCGATGCCCTCGACGGAACTTATCGTTCCATTCGAATCGAATGCGCACGCAAGGGAGTCACGTTGCGTTGGAAGCCCGGATACTTCGCCTCCGCCGATTGAGGGCCCCGGGCCACAATTCCCATGCGCAGGTTTTTCCCCCGTCATGAAGCCTTGCACCCATTCCACGTTGAAACGGAGAAATTCGTGAGTGAAGTCTCCGCCCTGGTGGCAAAACTCCGCGGCCTGCGCGCCATTGATCTCAGCCAAACGCTGGAAGAGCACATGCCGCATGTCCCAACCCACTCGAAGTTCTTTCACAACCTTTGGGGCTCCTATTGGCATGGAGGCCGCTCCCTCAGCTACCAACTGGTGATGCACGAGCATAATGGAACGCACGTGGATGCCCCCGCCCACTTCATCAGCGACGCCATGCCGGATGCCCACGTGACAATAGAACATGTGCCCCTGACTCAACTGATGGGCCGTGGGGTGCGGGTGGACTGCCGCGACACTAAAGCTGGTGAGTATGTTTCGAAAAACCGGCTTTGCGAATGGGAGCGTGAGCACGGGCCGCTGCAGGCCGGAGACATTGTTCTGTTCGATTTTGGCTGGGCCGCGAAGTGGGGGCAGCGTCCAAACGACAAGCTCTACCTTGAAAACTGGCCCGGAGTCGGCATGGATGCGGCGGAGTATCTGCTATCGAAGCAAGCCGCCGCACTTGGCGTGGATACGCTCTCACCGGACCCGCCAGAAGCACTCCGCACAAAATCCATCCACCCGGTGGTCCTGGAAAAGCAGATGTTGATTATTGAGAATCTGCGCAATCTGGATCAGCTCCCGGATTTCTTCATCTTCCTTGCGTTCCCCCTGAAGATCAGCAAGGGGTCCGCCTCACCCATCCGCGCCGTGGCCTTGGTTTAGACCCAATACTGTTCACTTGATAGACTTCAGGGCTTTAGGTGGTGATTTGTTACAGGGCGCCCCCCTCACCCGTCTCCGTCGGCTGACGGACTGGTGAAAACGCCGGTTGCGGGCCACACTCACTCCCAAAGGGGCGAGGGAAGTAAATTCAAATTACCTCTCCCCTCGCCCCTTTGGGGGAGAGGGGAGGGGGTGAGGGGGTCGAGTCGGGACCAGTCAGCTTAAGTGAACAGCATTGGGTTTAAACCGCATTTCTCACTGCGGGTTTGGAAGGGCCGTGCCTCAAAGGCTGCGGAAAAACACCTCACCGCTGGTAACCACCCCGGCGCGCTGAGCGCCGGGGGGTGGTACTGACATGCGGAGCGCACAACCCTCTCATTGTGCCATCACGATCAACTCCCCGTTTTCGATGTGCACATCCTTGATGAAATCAGGGAGCCGTAAGCGCTCCCGGGCATCGGGGGAGTCAAACTGTTTTTGCAGAAGGCTCCGGAAGGCCGGCGCGGGAATCGGCAGACTTCCCAGCCTTGCGGCCGTAGGCTGGATTTGGACCCTGCCGTCGAGAACCCCCAGCGTGCCCGTGATGGTCAGGTAGAGTTCTTTTCCGCTGGCGTTCACGGTGAAGATCCCGATAAACCCATCGCCCTCCAAATGCACCGATGCAGCCTTAAGCACCACGGACCCTTGAGCGTTTGAAGCACCTTCGTCGATGCCTTGCTGCAACTTTGATGTCAGCTCAGTTTCCGTAATGTGGGCAGTCTGGGAGGCGCCTTGCTGATGAGCCTGCTCCAGTGACATGATCTTTTCATCAAAGGATTTCGCATCCTGGGCGCTAACCGGAACCATTGGAGCACTCGGGGCACGGAGCGCCATGACCACAGCCGCCAGCGCAAGGATGAGAATGATTACGGAAAAAATGCGGGAAGTTCTCTTGGACATGCCGCGCCCCCCTGGTCCATCTCCACTCCATTATTCACGAACGGTGGGCCGCGAGGGCAGAAGAAGAGTCGCCGCGGAGCCCGTCAGGTATCCCAAACAAAGTACGGCGAAAGCGTATCGAAAGTCGCCCGTGCGATGATAGACAAACCCCACGACCAGCGGGCCGAAATATCCGCCCAGGTTGCCCAGGGCATTGATCAATCCCATCGCGGATCCGGAAATCGAGCGCGGAAGAGTCTCGGTTGGAATCGCCCAAAAAGCTCCCAGGGTTCCATAGGATCCTGCCCCGACCATGGAGATCGCCACAAAACCCAACGCCGGGGAGCGGCCGGTCAACAGGACGCAAGCCAGCATACAAGCACCTGCCCAGGCCAGCCCAAAAGCAACGTGGCCGCGCCGCTCGCAGTGCTTGTCGGAGTGGCGTGAGAGAACGACCATGCCAATAGCGGTGACAAGGTAGGGAACGGCAAATAGGGTGCCCACCGACAAGCTGCTCATCTTTCGGGCATTCCCCAACACTGTGGGAAGCCAAAACAAAAAGCCATAGTTGCCGGTATTCTGCATCAGGTAGATGCCGACCATGACCAGTACGACGGGATTGAGCAGCGTGCGTCCAAATTTGAGCAGAGACCGCAAGGCTGGTTCCGGCTCGGCCAACGGGTCCTGCTTGAGCAGGCCCAGTTCACGGGACTCTTCGAGGAGTGTTGCCTCAAGATAGTTGCGTTCTTCGGGAGAAATCCAACTTGCCTCTTGGGGATAGTCATCGATAAAGGTCCACCAGATAATGAGCCAAAGGAACGGCAATGCCCCTTCGGCAATCAGTAGCACGCGCCAGTTCCAGTGCCCCAGAATCCATCCCGAAAGGGGAGAAGAAACGATCACCGCGATCGGCAGGCAAAGCATCCAGTAGGCATTGGCGCGCGCGCGTTCTCCCCGCGGGAACCAATGCGAAAGCAGCACCAACACAGCGGGCCATACCCCACCCTCTGCCACTCCCAGCAAAAGGCGCATCACCCAGAATTCACGATAGGTTTGGACCAGACCGCAGCACACGGAACAAAGGCCCCAGACGACCAGCAGAATGGAGACAAACCGTTTGGCGCTCCAGCGCTGGGCCAAGTGCCCGCCCGGAATTTGCAGCGCCACGTACCCCCAGAAGAAAATCCCCGCGGCGGCGCCGGCTTGCGTAGGGTTCATGTGCAAGTCACGGCTCATCGAGGGGAGGGCCAATGAGACGTTGGTGCGATCGATAAAAGCGATCGTGTACATGATGAACGATACAGGAATGATGTGCAGCCAACGTTGGGAGGGCATGTACTTGGTTAGCAGCCTTTGCGCTGTTACCTCAAAAGTGGTTTCGGGCCTTTAAGGCGCCGGCGGGGGGGATACGACACGGGGAGGGGCCGCGCTTGCTTCCCCTCGAATAATCAGCCTTTTCAATGAGCCCCCATTTCGCCGGGGCAGAATATCAGCAACCAGGGGGTCCATGCAATGCGCGTGAAGATTTGGTGGAATGGCTTAATGGGCGTGGCTTACGGGATGCCACCGCGTGCTCATGCATGGGCAGTGACGGGCCTGTAAGATTATTCCTGAAGGACCTGCGTCCGAGCTGCTTCCCAAGCCAGGATGGCTCTTTTCCGTGCGGTGCCCCAGTGGTAGCCGCCGATTCCCCCCGCCTTGCGGATGACACGATGGCAGGGAATCAGAAACGCGATGGGATTCTTGCCCACGGCTCCCCCCACCGCGCGTGCGGCGCGCGCGCTGCAAACCGTTACAGCGAGATCTTCATAGGGAACCACCGAACCCATCGGAATCCGCAGCAGGGCTTCCCAAACCTTGATTTGAAAATTGGTTCCTTGCAGCACCAAGGTGATCGGCCGGTTTCCGTTGCGCTTTTCGCTTACAAAAATGCGGCTGATGTAAGGCCTGGTAAGCCGCGTGTTCTCTTCCCAATGCGCCTCGGGCCAGCGGGATTGGAAATCACGGAGCGTCTTCGTTTGCCCGCCGGCGTCAACGAATCCCAGGCCGCAGATGCCCCTCTCCGTCACGCACAACAGGCATTCCCCGAAAGGATTTGCGTGAAACCCGTAGCTGATGCGTATCCCCGCACCTTTGGCTTTGAATTCACCTGGCGTCATGGCTTCAATGTTGACGAACAGGTCGTGCAGCCGCCCGGGGCTCGAGAGGCCGGCGTCGTAAGTTGCGTCGAGCACGCTGTGCGATCCATCAAGCAGCTTCTTGGCGTGCTCCAGGGTTAAGAATTGGATGAACCGCTTGGGACTGATGCCCGCCCAGCGCCGGAACAAACGCTGGAAGTGGAATTCACTCAAGTGTACGCTTTGGGCAACCTCGCGCAATTCCGGCTGGCGATGGTAGTTCTCTTCCAGGAAGAGAATGGCTTTCTCGATTCGGGTGTAATCCTCGATCCTCGTTTGCATGGCGTAAAGATCCTCCCTATGGTTCTGCAACCATCTTGCAGGGATCGAAAAAGTTCGGCAACCCGGATCTTGCTTTTCTGCCGGCCAATCGTAGCGCCGGGCTCTAGCCTGAATTTCCCACCACGGTTTGGAAGGGAGGAGATCCACAGGCTCCGGAAGAACGTGCTGGTGCTGTGCAGATCAGCACCACTCCGGTTCAGCACCACCCCCGTCGCTCGACGCGCCACCCCTCCTCATCTGAGATTCCCATGAGCGTGTGGCTCGCCACAATGAATGAAAATAGCCGAATTTGGCCATCGATTGTTTTCAATGAGTTCCGGCCATTTTCATAGCAGGAGGGGAGCCGTTAAAAACACCCCTCCTGATTCAGGAGGGGTGTCCGTCAGCCGACGGACGGGGTGGTTACCCGCCGTGAGGCATTTCTCCGCTGCATGTTCCGCCCTGCCCTTACCGCGGCGTCCCAATGTGGTGAGAAGGTCGGGTTAGCCCGGCATCCGCCGCCCTCCCGACTCAGTCGGGACAGGTTCCGGACGGCGCCACATACCCTTACAGGACTCAGGTCTCGCCAACCCCCATCAATCGCTCTTCATCGATTGTTGGCAGTCCGTCGGTGTCAGGGGCCATCGCCGCGGGCGGAGGACGATGAGAAAGAATCAGCGCCACCGCGGCGATGATAATGCCCGTTGCCAGCAACTCACGCGCGGAAATGGACTCCGCCCCGAAGGCCCAGCCAAGAAACACAGCCACGGCGGGATTGACATATGCGTACGTTGCGACACGCGATGTTGAGACGACACTGAGGAGCCAAACGTACGCCGTAAAGCTCAAGAGCGAACCAAATACCACCAGATAGAAGAGCCCGGTCATTGATCGCAACGAAATCGCGCGCCAGTGCAGTTGGTGACCTTCAAAAAGGACTCCAATAACAATCAGGATCGCCCCTCCGGCCAGCATCTCCATCGCCGCGGCCAGGAAAGGAGAACTGGGAAGATCGGCGCCGCGCGAGCAAAGCGAGCCCACTGCCCAACAAAAAGCGCTGAACATCAAAACCGCTGCACCCAGGACGTCTACCCGCGAACTTCCCCAAAGCCTCGCTGGACCAACCAGAATGCCCACGCCGGCCAACCCGATCACCAATCCGCACGCCACCCGCACCGTCAGTTTCGGACCGCCCTTGCGCAGGCTATCGAGCAGGACCATCCAAAGGGGAATCATGGCGAGGATCGTTGCGGCCAATCCCGAGGGTACGCGCTGCTCGGCCCAGACGAGCGCACTGTTTCCGCCCACCAACAGAACGGCGCCCACTAGTGATGCGGAGAGCCAGTGTTTTCGAAGCGGAGGTGCTGTACCCCGCAATCGTAGAAAAATGTAAAGAAGCGCTCCCGCGAGAACGAAACGGGCGCCTGCCATCCCAAAAGGGGGAATCGTCTGGACTGCGAACTTGATCGCCAGATAAGTCCCGCCCCAAACGATGTAAATGGTCCCGAACGCCAGCACGATCATGACGCGTGAAGCACGGCCGGTTTGTGAAGGTTCCATCAAGTGTCCTGTTGCAAGGATTCAGGGGACTTTTCGTGCCACTACGAATCACTATTTCTTTCGAATACTATTTCAACCGTCGCAGAACGTCCAGCCCTGGTGGCCTTTCTCACGAGCGGAATTCATTGGCGGGCGTTGGGCGGGCAAGAACCTTCCCCTTTTGAAACGGCTGGGAGTATGATGTTTCGGGTGCAGTGTGGCACCCCCAGCGACGTATGCCCAGACTCAGTTCCACCACAACGCTTGCCTTTGTCCTTCTCTTGGCGGCTTCGCCCCAAACCCCTCCGGTCATGAGCGCAGACTTGGAGCCACAGACGCTCGAGGCCTTTAACCGCTACATCCACATCACCGAGGCGCGAATCGACAAAGAAGTGACGCGACCCGGAGCTTTTCTCTACATTGAAGGCTTGCCGGAGCCCAAGCGCTCACAAGCCTTGGCCAGCACCCGTAATGACATCTATATGGAACGCCTGGGAACTCAGGACGCTAACGGCTCCACCATCGAACCGCCAGATGGGTTAATCCACCATTGGATCGGCGCGGTATTCATTCCGGGAGCAACCTTGCATCAAGTTCTGGATCTTGTTCAAAACTATGACCATCACCAGGACATTTACAAGCCCGAGGTCGTCCGGTCCAAGTTAATCCGCCACGACGGAAACAATTACCAGATCTTTTACCGGCTGCGGAAGAAGAAGGTCATCACTGTTACCCTAAACACCAACCATGATGTGGTGTACTACCCGATGGACGCCACCCATTGCCGAAGCCGTTCTGTCGCCACTCGCATTGCGGAAGTCGCTGACGCTGACCAGCCGGGCGAACACGAGAAACCCATCGGCAAGGACAGTGGATTTTTGTGGCGGATGAACTCCTATTGGCGATTCGAGGAGAAGGACCGGGGCGTTTATGTGGAGGTGGAATCCATATCGCTGACGCGCGACATCCCCACCGGCCTGGGGTGGATGATTCGACCCTTCGTAACCAGCATCCCCCGTGAATCACTGGTCATGACGCTGGGCTCCACGCGCTCGGGCGTGGAAGCCAATATTCAGAAGTCAGGAGTTGGAAGTCCGAAGTAAGAATAAGACTGCCCACTACGCAATCCCTCTCTACCGATCTCCAGTTCCTGACTCCTGGCTCCCAACTCCTACCATACTTACAGCGGCAATCTCACCGGGCGATTCTCCCGGGCAGAAATCTGCGAAGCAAAACATATTTCGTGAGTCACGGCGGCATCGTCCAGGTTGGCGTGCGACTCGCGATCATTCAGGATGCAGTCAACAAAGTGTTGAACTTCATCACTGAACGGATGATGCGACACGTCACCGCTGTCGGGCATAACGGTGGGAAACGTGGCCCATTCCTTTTGGCCTTTCCAGTGCTTGGAGAAGACCTTGTTGTTGCGAATCGTTCCCTGATCCCCGAAGAGGGCGATATTGAAAATGTAAGGTTGCACGCACTCAACGGAGCACCCCACTTTTCCCATCGTACCGTCCTCAAACTTTACCAAGGTCAAACTATTGGGTTCATATTCATAGTGCAGCGGATTTTCCCGGCTCACATTCCCATAAGCGAACACTTCGATGGGCCGGGCGCCAACGAACCAGCGCAAGCCGTCCACGGCGTGGCATCCAGCGGTAAGGAGGTCGCTTCCGGCCATGTCTTTCTTTATATTCCATGCATACTGCGCGTACCAGGGGCCGACTCCATGGTAATAATCAACCTCGGCCAGAAAGAGATTTCCCACCAGTCCGTCCTTCAGGAAGCCCTTGATCATTTCGAAAAGCGGGTTCCACCGAAGGACAAACCCGACCACCGTTTTGACTTTGGCGGAGCGCACGGCGGCTTGGAGTCCACGCAGTCCTTCGAGGTCCAGGGCGACCGGCTTCTCTATCACCAGGTGCTTCCCTGCCTGCGCTGCAGCGATGCCCTGAGCGACGTGCAGATGGTTGGGAGTACAAATGACCACAATCTGAATGGATGGGTCTGCTAGCATTTCATCCACCCGGTCGTAGGCCCGGCAACGTGGCATATTGAACGCCTCCGCCTTGGCCTTGGCACGCGCTTTTTCCCGACTGACCAGACCCACAACCTCGGTGTGCGGGTTGGCTTCAAAGGCGCGAATATACTCGCCGGAAACCCAGCCCGTCCCGATAACGCCGACACCCAATTTTTCCAATGGACTCCTCCTGCCTTGATGCAGATTTTGCCGAGTGCGAAGGGATAATTCTAATGCACAATCGTCGTCTCACGCCCGATACGGGTCAAATAGAAATGCACCGCCGGCGTGATGACCAGCGAAAGAACCATGGAGATCAAGATGCCACCGATCACGGCGATGGCGAGCGGCTGCAACATCTGTGAACCCGCTCCCAGGGCCAGCGCCAGGGGCAGCATTCCGGCCACGGCCGCGAGCGCGGTCATGGCGATGGGCCGAAGGCGGCGCCGTCCTGCCTGCACCATGGCCTCTTCCGCGGAATATCCGACGGACCGAAATTTCTGATCCGCGTCGAGCAGGAGAATGCCGTTCTTGGCCACGATGCCGACCACCATGATGAGACCCATAAAAGATGAGATGTTAAAAGTGGTTCCCGTGAGCAGGAGCGCCACAAACACACCCGAGCTGGACAGAATCGCGGAAGAAAGAATTGCCACAGGAGCGCTGAAGGTGCCAAATTCGAAAAGCAGCACCAGGAATACCAGCACAACTGCCAACAGGAGGACGATAAACAGGTCATGAAATGACTGCTGCTGTTCGCGATAAGTTCCGCCGTAAACTATGCGGATGGAAGAAGGTACCTTCAGATCGGTCACAGCTTTCATCACTGCCGCCACGCCCGTGCCCAGGTCCACACCCTCCAGGCGGGCCGTCACTGCCACGTCGCGCTGCAGGTTCTCGCGGAGAATTTCAGTTTGTCCCGGCAATTCCGCGATCGACGCCAGTGAGCCGAGCGTGGCGGTCTGACCAGTGGAACTTACCAGCAGCGTGCTATTCATCGCGTCAAATGAGCCCCTGTTCGCTTCGGGAAAGCGCACGCGCAACGTCCGCGCCTGGCTATTGACGACGATGGGTGTGGGAGCGGGTTCGCCCTCCATGATGGCGGAGGCGTCAAGTGCCACCTCCTCCGTGGTAAATCCAGCCCGCGCCGCGGTTTGGGGATTCACCTGAAAAACCAAAGCCGGACCACTCATAGCGTTGTCGACGCCATTGAGGATATCCACGACCGGTTTCTTCCCCCGCAATTGGACTTTGCCAATGGCATCGGCCACCCGCGGTCCCCATTGGTTAAGCAGGTTGCCGTCCGGTGAAAACAATTTGATCTGGATGGGCTGGGGCGCACCGGTGAGATCGCTGATCATATCCTGAAGAACCTGGGTAAACTCGACATCGGTTTCCGGCTCTTCCTTCACTACCTTCGCACGTACTTCGCTAATGATTTCATCGATGCTGCGGTGGCGGTCTTCCTTAAGCTTAACGGAGATATCGCCGGTATTGGCTTCCGTCACGGCCGCCAAGCCGAGTTGCATCCCGGTACGCCGCGAGGTGCTTTCCACTTCCGGGATGGCGCGGCAGATCCGCTCCAGGTGGGAGACGACGCGGTCCGTTTCCTGCAGAGAACTGCCCGCAGGCATCACGTAATCGAGGATAAACCCGCCTTCATCCATCGCCGGCAGCAGATCCGTTCCCAGGCTGCGATAACAAAGGAACGAAGCAATGATGAGCAGCAGGCACAAGGCCGCCAGCCATCGAGGCCGGTCCAGCGCGCGCCGGAGCCAGCGTTCATAAAAGCGGATGACCTTGCCGAAGAATCCCTTCATGGAAGCTTCTTCCGCGGCCATAAGGCGGCGCATCTCATCGGCGTTGTCCCTGACCTGTGTTCCGCCGCCGGACGCGGGATCAGTCACGGGTCCGGGCGCCGGTTCGTCCCCAAGTTTTCTGCGGACAAAGTGCAGCGCCAGATTAGGCGTCCAGACCAGAGCCAGACCGAGAGATGTAAAGAGTGAAACGGACATCGTCACGGCGAGAGCCCGGAAGAAAGTACCGGTGACCCCCGTGATCGAAATAAGGGGGAGAAAAACCACGACGGGCGTAATAGTAGAGCCCACCAACGGGACGATAATTTCCTTGAGTGCGCTTTGGATGGCCTCCAAGCGGCCTTCGCCGGAATCCCGGTGTAGGACGATATTCTCCACCACCACAATCGCATCGTCGATAACCAATCCCACGGCCGCCGCCAATCCTCCCAATGTCATCAGGTTAAAACTCTCTCCAAGGACTTTGAGAGCAATGAACGTCACAAGCAGGGTAATCGGAATCACCGCGCCGGCCACCAGAGATGTACCCCAATCCCGCAAGAAGAGAACCATGATGATGGAAGCCAGAATGAGTCCAATCAGGATGGCATCCCGAACGCTAAGGATGGATTGGGTAACAATGGTCGATTGATCGTAGAAGGGGCGGAGATGAACCCCGCGGGGCAACGTTTTTTCGATCAGCGCAATTTCGTCATGCACCTCCTGCGCAACCTGCACCGTATTGCTGTCAGGTTGACGGTTGACGCTGAGCAATACAGCAGGCTTGGTGTCTGCTGTCACGATGGTGTAAACAGGCTTTACCGAGGGGCTAACGGCCGCCACTTCCTGGATGCGCACGGGCACGCCGTCTTTTGTCGATTTAACGACGATGTTCGCGATATCTTCTGGCGTGTGGACTTGCGCACTGACCAGTCCCAGGTAGAGTTGGTGATTGCGTTCGAGGAGTCCGGGAGAATCGACGAGATTCGTGCGCCGGACAGAATCGAGAATATCGGCTACGGTGACGTGGGTCTGGAGCAGCTTGGCGGGGTTCGGGCTAATCTGGAATTCCGGCTCTTCCCCTCCCTGCACCAGCACCGTGGCGACACCGTCCAGTCGATTGAGGCGTGGCTTGATGTCATAGGTCGCCATTTGCCACAGATCCGTTTGCAGCATGGCCTCCGAAGTAAGGCTATAGCCAATAATGGGAAAACTCGCAAACGTAAGGCGATTCGTTTCGATGTGCACGGTGGACGGCAACGAACTTTGGACTGCCGCCACCGCGGAATTGACCCGCTGAAGGGTCTCGAACATATTCACATTCCAGTCAAAGTACAGGTCGATTTCGGCGGAGCCGCGACTGGTAATGGATTGAACCGTCTGCAACCCTTCCACGCTGTTGACGGCCTCCTCCAGCGGGCGCGTGATGGTCACCATCATCTGGTCGATCGGCATAACGCCGTTATCAACACCGATGATTACACGAGGAAAATTCGTGGAGGGAAACACTGCCACGGGGATGGTGAACGCCACGTAGCCGCCTACGAGCGCCAGCGTGAGGATGAGAAAGATAATCGATTTTGAGTGCTGTACAAACCAGTATGGCGATCCGGATTTCAAGAGCAAACTCCCTGAAGCTCCAAAGGGCGACCTGTCGCCGCCGTGATACCGTCGGTAGAATCCGTGTTATTCCTTCGCCGCGCCCGGAGCCTCGATCTGCACCCTGGTCTTTTCCAGGATGTCCGGGTCTTCCTTGGAAAGGTCGTAGGCCCCGGCGGTCACTACGCGTTTGCCTGCCTGGAGCCCTTCGACAATCTGTGCGTCCTCACCATCACGGATGCCAAGTTTCACGGTCCTCTGGTGGGGTTTATCCTGCGCATCAACAACCATTACGGAAGTGCTGCCATCCGCGGCGGTCAGCACGGCAACGGCGGGAATCACCACGGCGTCAGGCACGGTTTCCGCAATGATCGTAAGCCTCGCACTGCCTCCCGGCCGGATCCGTTCATGAGGATTGGCGGCCTGCACCCAAACCTCCACTGTGGTGCTCCCCGGATCCAGGGCAAAACTGATCATCGTTACTTTACCGGAAACATCGTCCGCAATTTCCGGCGCCGAGATGTTGGCGGTGTTGCCCAACTTGAGCGCCGCAGCCTGCTGCTGATCGATATGAGCTCGAACCACCACCTGCGAAAGATCCATCACCGTAATCAGGGCGGAACCCGCCGCGGGCATCTCACCAGGATAGAGTGGCCGGTCGGTCACTACTCCATCAATGGGGCTGCGCACCTCGGCGAAGCTCAGTTGTGCCTGTGCGCCCAGGTACTTTCCCCGCGCCGAGGTTAGCTGGCCTTCTGCGGCTTTCAGTTCCTGAGCTTTGCCCAATTTCTGTAATGATTCCAGGTGTCGCTGTGCAAGATCGGATTGATTGCGCGCCTGAATGTACGCAACGCTGGCATCATCCACATTCTTGCGTGCCGTAGCGCCTTGCTTGAAGAGATTCTGCTGGCCTTCATAAACCTTCTGCGCGGCTTGCATCGTCTCCTGGGCAGCTTTGGCGTCGAGTTCCGCCTTGTGGATTTCCTCCGGCAATGACTGTTTAGTGGCAGTCTCATAGGCCGCCTGAGCCTGTTCGTAGCCCCCCCTGTTCTCGGTCATGGCCGCAACAAGATCCTGATTCTCAAGTTGGGCAAGCAACTCACCGGCGTGAACATGGCTACCTCGTTCCACAAAGAACCTGCGCACCGGCGCGCTGATCTTCGGCACCAAGGCAGCCTGGCGCAGCGGATAAATCACTGCATCTGCGGAGATCTTGCGCTCGATCTTTTTGGTCACCGCCGTGGCCACTTGTACGGTGACGGTAGGGGCAACATTGCCGCTCTCCTTTTTCGAACACCCCGGCCCTATGGCAAGGGCCAAAATGAGCGGACAGAGAACAAGGGGAAAGGCGCGCGGCATCTGTCCCCAGTGTAAGAGCCGCCTCCGCGGGTACCCCAAGCGTTTACCTGGGGCGGTTATCGAGCGATCTACCATGGGCTTGTCCCCAATCCCCATCAGAAGGATCCCGTCAGCGTTTGCAGTTGCGCCAGAGCGAGCCGGAAGCGCGCCTGTCCATCATCATAAGCATTGCGGGCTTGCGAAAGCATGCTTTGGGCATCGACAACTTCCAAAGCCGTGGCCTGCCCGGCCTGATATCTTAGAATTGTCAGACGCAGCTCCTCGCTTGCCAAGCTGGCGGTTTCACGCAAGGTGTCCACCGTCGACTTGGCCGTCTGGGCTTCATTATAAAAAGAATACAACTCGCGCATCGACTGTCGCTGGGCCCAAGTCAACTCCGTACGCGCCTGCTGGCGGTGATATTCCGCCTGGCGAAGTTTGCTGCGCAACGTGCCCCAGTCCCAAACCGGCAGATTCAGTGTAATCGTAGCAAAATATCCGAGATTGGGAAGCGGGCCTTTCGCGGGGTCAGCACTTACCCGGCTGCGAAGCGCGAAGGCGTTGGCTTCAATACCATAATCGAGATCGGTCGTAATGGTAGGCAGCATTGCAGCGCGAGCGGCCGAGACCCCAAGGCTCGATTCCTGCACCGCTTCCATGGCTGCGCGCAGATCCGGGTTCTCACGTGCCGCCATCTCTCGCGCGTCAGAGAACGGCGGCAAGCTCTGCCCCTGGTCAAGGTCATCGACCACAGAAAAGTTCTCCGTAAGCGTCGGAAACAACAGGACGGCAAGCGTCAAGCGGTCATTTTCCATTTGCAATTGCACATCTTGTAAAACGGTCTGCTGCTGGTTGACCTGAATTTGGGCTTTGATGACGTCACTGTGTGCAGCCTCGCCCTGGCTTTCCTGGTCCTTCGTCATCGCCAGGAAGCGCTCCGACTGTATCAGGACTTCCTGCGCCGTCGCATATCTTCTTTGTGACACGATAAGGGCATAATAGTCTTTGGTGACGGTGACCTTCAATCCCCGCTGTGCGATTTCGGCCTTGGCTCGGGCCAGTGATTCCAGCGCCGCGCCCCTCCGGCTCCCCAGCATCGTCAACGTGCCAAGGGAAAAATCCTGGTGTACAACTGCCCATTGGCGGTAAACATGGACGCCATCATTAGTAACATATCTTCCGGTGGGAATCGCGCCGTTGCCTTGCGTTAGCAGGGCGGATGTTTGCATCGCCACGGAGGGTAGCCCCGCCGCGCGTGCTTGCACGTGGTCCTCCCTGGCCATTTTGGCCTCGGTAACCGCCGAGGAGTATTGCGCGTCGTTCTTCTGGGCGCGGTCGAGAGCGTCCTGGAGCGTAATCGTTATGTGTGGCGAGGTTTGACCGGGCTCGGCGGGCTGGGCAAGTTGTAATACGTTCTCACCCGCGCCTGGGGGTTGCGGGTTTTGTGCCGCGATGGGAGACGGCATTCCTAACGCAATCAGCATGACAACCACAACGGCAGAAGCTGCCAGGCATTTCCGAAATCCGTCCTTGCCACATACTCGTTTTGACCTCGCCCAAG
>CAYTMD010000049.1:0-20383 GCA_964438685.1 uncultured Acidobacteriota bacterium | reverse complement strand
GGCATTCTTCGAGTCCAGGTTTCCCGTAGGCTCCTCCGCCAGCAGCATGGCAGGACGCCCGGCCAGCGCGCGCGCCACCGCCACGCGCTGCTGTTCGCCACCGGAAAGTTGGGCGGGATAGTGCCGCATCCGGTGCGCTATGCCCACTCTTTCCAGCGATTCCTGCACGCGACGCTTGCGCTCGGCTTTGGCCGTGCCCCGGTAAGTGAGGGGCAACTCCACATTGTCGAATACAGTCAGATCGCCAATCAGGTTGAAGCTTTGAAAAACAAATCCAATTTCGCGATTGCGGATGCGCGCCCGGGCGTCAGCGTCGAGAGATTCCACCGGCTTTCCTTTGATAAAGTGCCGCCCAAGAGTAGGAGAATCCAAAAGCCCCAGGATGGAGAGCAGTGTTGATTTGCCGGAGCCGGAAGGCCCGCCCACGGTCACATATTCACCCGTGTTAATCTCCAGGCTGACTTCCGACAAGGCGTGAGTCTCCACCTGCTCGGCATAAAATATCTTGGTGACACCTTCCAGTTTCACCAGCGGTTGGGTGTTGTTGTTCATATACTCCTTTGCACCATTCCAATCCAAAATTCGAACCGTGCCGTGAGAAAAAGATTCACCACGGAGTGCACAGAGGCCACAGAGAAAGGTGGCTTCCTGCTGTGCAGCGCGGTCCCCCGTTCTTGGGGTCCGAGGTTCTTCCCTGGCAACAACCGCAAATCTCAAAGACTCGGCCTGCCCTCGGGTTCGGAAGCGCAAGTCTCGAGAGGAGCTTGCTCTTCTGCTACCCACAAGCCACTCTCCACTAACCACTGCCTTACTCGTACCTCAGCGCCACCATGGGATCGACCTTCGCCGCGCGGCGGGCGGGGTTACTCGCTAATTCGAAGGCTCACGTGTCCCTGGAATATTTGGCACTCGGTGAACTTCGCCATCAACCGCTTCGGACAATTCAATGTTGTTTCTTTCCAGAAGTGTTCCCGCAGCCTGTTCATATTGGATCACGGCCTTTGCATAGGTGGCGCGGGCTTTTATCACGTTGCCCTCGGCAGTGGCCAAATTGCGCTGCGCCGTAATGACGTCTTCCACCGTGGCCGAAGCCAACGTGAACTTCTGTTGCTGCATTTTGAGCACCTGGCGCGAGGCTGTCGCCAGCTTCAGCGTGGCGTCAAGCTGGCTCTGGGCTTGTTGCGCCGCACTCACCCCCTTGCTGACATCCCAAACGGCTTGGTTCTTCGCATCCTGAAGCTTCATTTGCAACTGCCGTTGTTCCAGCACCGCCCGGGCGGCATCGGCCTGGGCGGTGCGGTTGCGAATGGGGATGCCGAGAGACACGCCGTAGGAGATGTTGGGGAAATCATTCTGAAAGATATTCTCGAACGTGGGGCGCAACGCGCCGCCCAGCCCCGAGAGGTTATAGGATACATAGGCGTTGAGCGAGGGCAGCAGCGCGTTTCGTGTTGCCTGGATGGTGTACTGCTGGTTGCGCAAGTTTATATCGGCCTGCTCGATCTCCGGGCGATGCCTGGCAGCATCCCGCAATGCCTCGGCCAAAGTGGGCACATCGTCCGGATGTGGCTCAGGCAGCCGGTCGGAGGGGGCAATCTCCACCGTTGCCAACTCCTCGTTGAAACTCTTGGAGATTTTGGCCTTCAAGGATTGGGCGTCTTGAGAGAAAGTGTTTTGCGCAGCCAGCAAGTCCTGCTGCCGCGCCGCGACTTCCTCCTGGCTCCGTAGCACGTCAAACTGGGCCACTGCCCCGATCTTCAGTTCGGCTTGGTTGCCTTCCAGGAGCTTCTGCGCATACCCCAGCCCTTCCTGTGCCACGCGAATGCTTTCCTGGTCGGCCAGAAGGTCGTAATAAATGGTCATCACGGCAGCCACCTGGGTGATCACGTTCTGCCGGAATACGCTCTCGGAATATTTCAAGTTGTTTCGGGCTTGACGGATGAATATGGCGTTGGCGCGAGTACCAAAGCCCCTCAACAGATTCTGGCTTACGCCTACGGAAAGGCTGGAGACAAAATCCGGATTGAACAGTCCGGTGGTGGTGTTTGAGGATAGACGCGAGCTATTTTCCGCTACGGAAAAGCTTGTACCGGTCAGAAATCCCTGGCTGTACCCCGCTGAAACCGACGCCTGGTGAGTGCTCTCAATCGCCACACCGCTCACCACCGTGTAGTTCAGGGGCGTGATGGCATTGCTCCAGCCATAGCCGAGGTACAGGCTTGGGTCACAGCAGCCCGCTGAACTCACGCCGTTGATACCGCCTCCAAGAATGCCTCCGGCGCCACGGCCGCCGCCAACTCCGCCACTGTTTAGACCTCCGCCAAGACTACCAGAAAAAATGGTATTGGACTGATATGAGCCCGCCACTCCCCGCGCCGCGCCGCCACCCTGCGCGCGCAGCAGGTCCGTCTGGGCAATGGGCAGGTTGTAACGCGCTACGGCAATCTCCAAATTGTTTTCCAAGGCCAGAGCGATTGCGTCATCAAGTGCAAGCACCAGCTTGCCGTCGACAATCAGGTTTTGAAGCCGGCGCGAGTTGTCCAGGCGGGGATCGGGGACGGAGGGTGAGGTGTAAGGAGAAAGAACGTTGGGAAAACTGTGCGTGTTCAAGTAGTCGTATTGGGTCGGTTCACCAGCCACTGATGTTCCTCTGCCTTCTTGGCAGTCGGCGGGTCCGGGGCAGAACAAAACCAGGAAAGGAATTGTCGCTACCAACTTCCCAAATGGCGTTCTCGTCATCGTCCTCACTTCTCCGTGCCTCTCCGCTTGGTTTCATGTGTCAGGTTCGTGATGCTTACTCGTACCTCAGCGCCACCATGGGAACGACCTTCACCGCCCGCCGCGCGGCGGAGGTATTGCTCGCAAGGCAAGTAACCAAAAAGCTCTCGCACTGATCCTCCAAACACGCGCTGGATGAAATCCTGTACCATACATGCAATAACTTGATCTTGTCTCATTGAAGCGCGATACATAAAAGCCCGGGCCTGTCGCTTCTTATACAAATGCCCCTTACGAACCAGAACGTTCATCATCGTCATGACTGTTGTGTACGCAATCCTGCGGCGCTTTGAAAGCTCCGCATAGACACCCCGAACTGTCGTGTTTTTGAGTTGCCAAACAACCCGCATGATTGCAAGCTCTCTTGTTGTCAATACATTCCCATTAATACGCATCTATGCGCCCAATTCTGGACGACTGTGTGGTAGTCCGGAGCGCCCCCCAAGGACCAGATGGCACAGCACATATAACAACATAGAGGTTAAACTTGCGGACTTTCGTCGGGAGCCTCGTCCATAATGATTCGTGTTTCCGCGCAAAGCGGATGTTCGGGCATTCACACCTATACATGTACACGGCTTTACTCATACCTCAGGGCCACCATGGGATCGACCTTCGCCGCCCGGTGGGCGGGGATGTAGCATGCCAACAGGGCAACGGCGGCTAGCAGCAAGGAGACAGCAGCGAAGGTCGCTGTATCGGTCGGCTTCACTTCAAAAAGGAAGCTACGGAGCACACGAGTGACTGCGAACGCGCCGCACAATCCGAGCCCTACTCCAATCAAGATCAGGGGCAAGCTACTTCGAAGGATCATTCGCAAGATGTCGGCACGCTTCGCCCCAAGCGCCAAGCGAATCCCAATCTCGTGTGTGCGCTGGCTCACAGAGAATGCCGTTACACCGTATATCCCGACCGCCGCGATCAACAGGGCGGCGGCGGAAAGGACACCTAAGAGTCTCGAGTAGAAGCGAGGCTGGGCCACTGAGCCGCTGATTAAGTCCTGCAAGGTCTCGAACGCGTAAATCGGCTGGTCCTTGTCCACCTCGCGTAGCCGTTCTCGCATGAGCGCGGCAATGCTGGTAGGGTTGGCCGTGCTGCGAACAACGTAGACCATGTGGGATAGATAAATGGGGTCCGACACCTGCAAGTACGGCTGGTAAACAGCCAGCGGCGACGATTCTGCCAGGCTCCGTTGCCTTACGTCTTCCACCACCCCAACAACGGTGAGCCAGTCCTGTGGCCGCGGGTGAGGTTTGAAGTACACTCGTTTGCCAAGCGGGTTCTGATCCGGCCAGACGCGGTTGGCGGCCGCTCTACTCATGATCACGACCGGCAAAGCCTTCTCGTTATCCCAGGCGTTGAAATATCGGCCGTGCAATAGACGAATCCCCATCGTCTGGAAGTAATCGTGGCTCACTCCGACCCGACAGGCGACAGTCTGGTCGAAGATATCCTGGCCCTCAGCACCGAACCTCGTGCTGACGAGGGCATGCCCGAGGGGGAGCCAGTTCACTGCGGCGGCGGAACCAATTCCCGGCAGCGCCCTGAGCTTGTCCAACACCTGCTGATGAAAACTCTTCAGTTGCTCTAGAGTTCGACTTCGGGGCGGGATGACAGTCATCGTGAGAACATTCTCCGGAAGGAATCCGGGGTCCACCAAGCGAAGACGGACGAAGCTCTTCATCAGCAAGCCAGCACCGATGAGCAATACCAGTGCGAGCGCCACTTCCGAAACTACCAGCGCATTCTTCAGACGCTTACTGCTTCCCGTAACTCGTTGCGATCCTGCCTGCTGTAACGATTCGCTCAACGGGACTCCGGAGAGTTGAAGGGCGGGAGCAACGCCAAACATAAGGCCGGCTAGCAGGGAAACCAGTGCTGTAAATGCCAGCACCCATCCATCGAGATGGATCTCTCGGATTCGAGGCATATCCCCGGGTGAAACCAACGCGAGAAACACACGGACTCCCCACGCCGCCAACAGCAACCCTAGCGCCCCGCCGAAGAGCGAAAGCGTTATGCTTTCGGTAAGCAGTTGACGGACAAGCCTCAACCGCCCGGCACCCAATGAGGCTCGAATCGCCATCTCCTCTCGGCGAGCGACGCCCCTCGCCAGAAGCAAGTTGGCGACATTGGCGCACGCAATCAGCAGGACGAATCCCACGGCGCCCAGAAGCACGAGGAGAGGGCGCTCCACATCACCCACCATGTATTCGTGTAGAGGCAAGAGGCGCAGAGTTTGGCCACCCTCCTTATTCGGAAAAAGGTGGCGAGATATGACATCCATCTCGGCCTGAGCTTGCCCGGTGCTGATGCCGGGCTTCACACGCCCTATGACTGCCTGCCGCGCGAGTTTGAACTTCAGTGGATCGAGAGATGCCAGCGACCACACGCCTTGCTCTGACGGAAAGGCAAAGCCCGCAGGCATGACTCCCACTATGGAGTGAGCAATCCCGTCCAGTGTGACGTTTTTCCCGATGATTCCAGGATCGGCATGAAACTGCGTACGCCACACTCTGTCGCTTAGCACTACACTGTCGCGACCAGGGCCTTTCTCTTCTCCGGGGAGAAAGGTCCGTCCGAGCATAGGAGCGATGCCCATGGTCGGCCAGAAACCCGCCGTGACCTCGCAACGGCGCACCACCACGGGCTCTCCGGCTCCGGTGAGATTGGCGATGCCTGCACTGAACGCAGCAAGATGCTCGAAGGCTCGGCTTTGCTTCTCGTACTCGACGTACTCGACGTCGGTGAGCGCGCCAAAACCCCTGCCTGGCGTGCCCAACTGGATCAAGAAAAGCTGCTCAGGATGGGGATAAGGAAGAGGTTGAAGCAGGACAGAATTAACGACAGTGAAGATGGCAGTGTTTGAACCAATGCCGAGAGCTACGGTGAGAACAGCGACGGCGGTGAAGCCGGGATTTTTCGCCAGCATCCGCAAACCGAAGCGAATGTCCTGAAGCAGATTGTCGATGAGGCGCACACCCCAGGCATCGCGGCATTCTTCCTTGACCTGCTCGACGCCGCCGAAGCTCTTCAGCGCCGTGCACCGGGCTTCCTCCGCGCTCATCCCCGCCGCGATGTTCTGCTCAATCTGCTTTTCCAGATGGAACGCCAGTTCGTCGGAAAGTTCCTGATCCAGGTCCTCTTTCCGGAACAGCGCGCGCAAACGATGAAGAAACTTCATAGTGATCTACCTTGTGCGTTGACAATAACCATCCAGGGCACTGCGGGCGTAGCCACGGTCAGTGCAGTTCTGACCGTGGGACTTTCCCATGTCCAACGGCACGGCCGGGCATCACTTTGTCATCAGGAGAAGTACCCACAGTCAGAACTGCACTGACTGTGGCTACCGCCTTTCTTCGGAGGGCGTGACATCTTGATGCGATTACGTTATGTTTTTTCATATGAAGCGAATCACTTTGACGATTGACGACCAGCTTCTTCACGAGCTGAAGAGGAAAGCCTCGGAAGAGGACCGAACCTTGCAAGCAGTGACGAACGACCTTCTTCGACGCTCCCTATCGGCCAGCCCGTCGAACCCTTACCGGTTTCGGCTTCGGGGCTGGAAGGCAACGGAACAGCCTGGGGTCGATCTCGCCAACCGCGACACCTTGTTCGGCCTGATGGGTGGCCGCCAGCGCACCTGACGCACGACAGCTACGATGTACCCTTGCCTAGCGATTCAGAATTCATAATTCAGCATGCAGAATTATTCCTGACACCCGACACCTGATACCTGAAACCTGCCTCTGTCACTTGTCACTCGTCACTGTAATTTGATCCTGTCAAACCCATCCCACCGCGACATGTCGGAAAGGATAACCTCGTCACCGGGCTGCAATCCCTCCACGATTTCGATGGTGCTGACGGACGCCCGGCCCAGCGTCACGGGCACGCGCACGGCTTCTTTGCCGCCGATCACAAGTTTGAAAAGAGTGGTCTTGCTGTTGGCCTGCCCCAGGGTTGGCCGCCCGACGTAAAGCACATCGCTGAGCCGCTCGATGGTGATGGTACCGTCCACACTCAGGTCAGGCACGGCGCCGGGCGGCAGCGCTTCGTCCAGCGTTACGTCCACCGTGCGCGTGCCCTCGATCACGGAGGGATCGATTCGCACCACATGCCCGGCAATCACGCCATTATGCGTATCTATGCTGGCCTTCTGGCCAAGTTGTACGTCCTTGGCCTGCGTTTCCGCGATCTTGAGCTGTGCCTTCAGGTGGGCCGGTTCGGCAACCTTGGCCAGGATGGTTCCAGCCGCCACGCGTTGGCCCACCTCAACCGGAACCTCCTGAAGCACGCCTTCCGCCCCGGCCCGTACGCGGAGGGAATCAAGCTGGCTGCGCTTCAGGTTGCAAAGGGCGCGAAGCTGTTCGATTTGGGCCTGCTGGGCGGCAAGCTGCGCGGCAATGGAATCGGCCAGCGCTTTTACGCGTTCGGATTCAATCTGGCGGCGCGTGGCCAGGGCGCCGGCCTTCGCGGCGGAAAGCTGGAGGTTCAGGTCTGACTGAAGCCCCAGGCTGACCAGCGTCTTATCCTTCTCCGCGGTCAGATGGGCCTGCTCGAAATCCGACTGTGCCGTGGCGGCCGTGTCCCGCTGGTCGAGAAGCTGGCCGTCAAGTTGCGCCATCAGGCTATTGTGATCGGCCAAGGCCTGCTTTAACTGCCACTCGGCATCGAGCGCGGCCTGGTCAAGCTCCGGGTTGGTCAATTCCAGGAGGACCGTATCCGCCTTCACTGCGACGCCAGGCAACATGCGGCGTTTGACGCGTCCATCCGTCACGGCAGGAATCCACAGGATGTCTTCCGGAACCAGGGTGCCCAACCCGCGCACCTCCCGCACCATGGGTCCGCGCTTTACCGTATCGGGCCAAAGGGTGGCGCGCTCAACCGCGGGCGCAGCAGGGCCAAGCCGCGAGATCCCCAGTGTTGCGAGGAGAATCGCTGCGCCGCCGAGGAGGACGTAGATAAGCCGCCTCATTCGCCGCTTGCGAGCCTCGGATTCGCGTGGAATGTCCATGGCGTGCTGCCACTCGAAACTTGCGTTGATACCTGCGGCGAATGCCGGAGGGTATTCGAAATACGGGCTCACCCATCTCCCCTAGACATTCGACATGAGCAAGCTAGACCCGCTCATGTAGATTGTCAAGGGGAAAAGTTTCGGGGTAAGTTTTCGCGGGTGAAGGAGCAAGTGGCGGGCTCCTAAACTCCCCTCCTGATTCAGGAAGGGTGGCGCGAAGCGACGGGGTGGTTATGGTGGCACCACAGTGCGGCCGCTGTTCCCCGCATGTTCGGTGGCGGCTCTGCCGCGTTGGACAGCGCTATCATCGCCTGCGCCGGTGATACTCTCCCCCGCCCAAGCCGCCCGCATCAATCACTACAGCGACAACCAGGATCAGCAGGTTAATGCCCTGCAGGGGCTGTCCATTATTCACCATCCACGCGTAGGTCAATGTAGTTATGGGCAGGAAGAAGAAACCGATCACGGGCAGAATCAGCCCATGATAGGCGCGCTGCAGGTAATTCGAGAAAAGGAACAGCAGCACCAGTGCGATCCGGGGAAAGGCCAGGAGTAGAATCACCAATAGGCATGGCATAAGGCTCCGTCTCCGTCACCTGAAAATGTTCATCTCTTTTCTGATGCTTGATACACAGCAAAGCGTACTCAAAATTTCGATAGTTCCAGTTTCCCCGGCCAGCGTCCCTAGTCCGCTGCCTCTGCCGTGGCCAGAAAGCGCGGAGTGCGGCGGTGTTGGGTTTCCTGTTCAAAGGCAAACGCCAGCTTGATCAGGGTTGGTTCGCTCCAGGCGCGGCCGAAGAAGGATATCCCGACGGGCAAGTCGAAGACGAACCCCATGGGCACGGTGATGTTGGGATAGCCAGCCACCGCGGCGGGCGTGGCGCTATCGCCAAGGCTGTGAGTGCCATCGATGTGGTCCGTCAAACACGCGGGCCCACCGGTGGGCGCCACCAATGCGTCCAACTTGAATTGGTCCATCACCGCGTCGATCCCCTGCGCGCCCATCAGGGTCTTACTCTTATTGAGGGCGTCCAGATATTCCTTCCGGTTGAGCGGTCCTTTTAGCTGCGCTTTGAGGAACAAATCCTGGCCGAAAAACGGCATCTCCTTTTCGCGGTGCTTTTCATTAAATTCAATGATGTCCGCAAGAGAATGCACCGGCGCCGTGCCGCCGAGTTTCGCAAGGTAGGCGTTGAGGTCAGCCTTGAATTCGGAAAGCAACACCTCGTCTTCGGTGTCGCCGAGTTGGTCCAGCGTGGCGATTTCCGCGGGGTCGACAATCGTCGCGCCCTGTCGCTTCATTACGTCGATGGCGTCATTCATAAGCTTATCAACAGACTCATGGAAGCCGCAAAGCCTTCGCACCACGCCGATCCGGGCACCGGCCAGGCCATTGGCGTCAAGGAACAATGTGTAGTCGGGCAGGAGCGCCCTGTTGAGCGCGCTTCCCGTCATCCGAACGTGTCCATCAATGCCATGGTCAATGTCAGCCTCGCCTGTGTAAATGTAAGGGTGGTTGCTGTTCTGCGTCGCCGGGTCGTCAGGGTCGATTCCCCTCAGTGTGCCCAGCAAGATCGCGGCGTCGGTAACGGTGCGCGCCATGGGCCCGGCAGTGTCCTGGCTGTGGGCGATGGGAATAATTCCCGCGCGGCTCACCAACCCCACGGTGGGCTTGATTCCGACGATGCCATTGGCATTCGCGGGGCAGACGATGGAACCATCGGTTTCCGTGCCGATGGCCACGGCGCAGAGATTCGCGGCCACGGCCACGCCGGAACCGGAACTGGAGCCGCAAGGATTGCGGTCAAGCGCGTAGGGATTGTGCGTCTGGCCGCCTCGCCCACTCCAGCCACTGGTGGAATGCGACGACCGGATGTTGGCCCATTCGCTCAGGTTGGTCTTTCCCAGAATCACCGCGCCCGCGTCACGCAGCTTCTTGACAATGAAGGCGTCCTTGGGCGGCACGGATCCCACCAGCGCCAGTGATCCCGCGGTGGTTTGCATCCGGTCGCGGGTAGCGATATTGTCTTTGATCAGGACGGGGATTCCGTGCAACGGACCGCGCGGCCCGTTCTCCCTTCGCTCTCGATCAAGCGCGTCGGCAATCGCTAGGGCGTCAGGGTTCAATTCGATGATGGAGTTCACCGCGGGCCCGTGCTTGTCAATCGCGTCAATGCGCGCCAGATATTTTGTTGCAATGGAGCGCGCCGTCAATTTGCCGGACTTCATTGCCGCCTGAAGGGTTGCGATGGCAACCTCGTCGAACTCGAAAGCGGGCACGGACTGCTTGGCGGCACTATCCGGATGAGCATGCCCCGCCAGCGGCAAAGCACCTGCGGCGGCACTACCGAACATTCCAGCCCGTAGAAACTGCCGGCGGTTAAATCCTGAGTGGTTGGAGGGTTTCGTCATCAGCGTTGACCTCTGGTGAACTTCAGCGCCCCTTGATCCTCCGGCGGGGGCGGACGAGCATGCCTGCCCCGTCAATATACCAAGGTTGGAGCCCGTCCGCTGAACGGACAACACCCTGGCTTCAGCCCGCATCAGCACAGAGGACGAGTTCAATTGATTCAATGAACCAGGCAGCTAAATTCGGAAGCCTCGCAATTCTGCTAGTCTGCGGGAGTTTGAGATTGGCTGCACAAGCCACACCTCCCCCCTCGCACGGCAAACCCGTGGATGCGCCGCGGAGCGTGGCCACTTTCAAGGTTGACGTCGACCTGGTGCTGGTGGAGGTGGGTGTCCACGATGAACACGGGCGCGCGGTCGGCAATCTGAAACAGGAGGATTTTCGCGTATTTGAAAATGGAGAAGAACAGCAAATACGCGTATTTTCCCATGAAGAACTGCCGCTGGCCGTGGCATTGGTGATTGACAACAGCAGCAGCATCATGGCCGCACTACAGGAATTGCGCGCGGGGGCCCTGGACACGCTGGACCTGCTTAAACCTGACGACAAGGTGGCAATCTTCAGCTTCGGCGAGACCCCCGAAATGGTGGAGGGCCTGACTTCCGATCACGAGGCATTGTCGGTCGATCTATGGGCGCTGAGCCCCTACGGCGGCACCGACATCAATGATGCGCTGTACCAGGCGGCAATGTACCTGGGGCAGGAGGCACCCAACCGCCGCCGTGCCGTTATCCTGGTTTCTGATAATGAACCCTCCTCGGATGCGACGGCTCGCGACTTTCCCCAGGTGGTGCGCGCGGCCCAACAATCCGGAACTCCGATTTACAGCGTCAAAGTGGGGTATCTGCAACACTCAAAGACGTTCTTTCTAACCCACTCGGAGCCCCGGCTTCATGACGTGGAAAAAATCTGCCGGCAGAGCGGCGGCGAGTTGATCGACACCCGCAACGGCACCACGGTAACCGCAGCGATGGAAACCATTCTCAAATGGCTCAAGCAGGGTTATACGCTTGGCTACACCCCCACCAACAAGCAACTGGACGGAACCTACCGCGCCATCCAGGTGCGCCTCAACGAGCGCGCCGATCTTCACACGGGTAAGGACTCGATTTATGCGCGGCCGGGGTATTACGCACCTACGGCCCAATAGGGTCCGGCTGCCCCCACTGTCATGAATTCAACGCCGTGGAGTTATTTGTTCCTCTTCCCTCGCCCCCTTGGCGAAACTGATCTTGATCCAAATGTTTTGCCGAACGCTGGGGGCACGTGCGGGATGAGACACCGGCCGTCCTTCGCGTTACAATGCCACTATGAAGATCAACTTTGCTTTTGGCCGAACCGGCTTGAACCTCGAATTGCCCGAGAGTTTTAATTACCGCGTGCTGGAAGCGCGGTCGGCTGTCCCGCTGAAGGATCCCGCAGCCGCCATTGAGCAGGCCCTCGATGCTCCGGTCGGCTGCCCCCCGCTCATCGAGATGGCACGCGGCAAGCGCTCCGCGGCAATTTCGGTTTGTGACATCACGCGCCCCGCTCCTAACCGGGAAGTTCTTCCTCCCGTGCTGGCGCGTTTGGAGGCGGCCGGGATTCCGCGCGAGGGGATCACCATTCTGATTGCCACCGGCCTTCACCGCCCGGCGACGGAGGCGGAAATTCGCGAGATCTGCGGTGAGGAGACGGCAGCCCGCTATCAGGTGCTCAATCATTTCGCCCGCGAACTCTCCCAGCATCGCTCCCTGGGAAACACCGCTTCTGGAACGCCGGTGTTTATTGACGATCGGTTTGTTTCCGCCGACTTGCACATCACCCTGGGATTTATTGAGCCGCATTTGATGCTGGGTTATTCCGGCGGGCGCAAACTCATTGCTCCCGGGCTTGCCGCGCAAGAGACCATCAAAGTCCTGCACAGTTCCCGCTTTATGCGCGACACGCGTACGGCGGAGGGCTCGATTGAAGACAACCCTCTGCATCGGGAACTTTTGGAAATTGCCCGCATGGCGCGGCACGATTTTCTGGTGGATGTGGCGCTCGGACGTGGCACTCCTCGCCGGCCCATCGCTGCGGTTTTTGCCGGTGATCCCGTGGCTGCGCACCGGAAGGGGGTGGAGTTTGTTTCGCGTGTCATGCTGGAAACGCTCGACCACCCGGTGGACGCCGTGATAACGACCGCAGCGGGCTACCCCCTCGACCTGACTTTTTACCAGGCATTGAAAGGCATTACCGCAGCCTCGCACATTGTGAAGCCCGGCGGCAAAATTCTGCTTCTCGCTGCTTGTGAGGAAGGCGCGGGTGGCCCGGAGTTTGCCCGCATGGTCGCCGAGGGTTTGCCCGACCATGCCTTTATAAAGAAGATCGAGGGTGTGCCAGTGACCGTGGACCAATGGCAACTGGAGAAGCTTGCCCTCGTCACCGCACGTGCTGAAGTCTTATATTACGTGCCGGGCCTGCCGCGTGAATTCCACTCTGCCCTCTGGGGAAAGGCTTGCACGAGCGCGGAGGAAGCCATCCACACACTTACATCGACCTTGGATAAAAGCGCGAGAATCGCCGTCATCCCGGAAGGGCCCTACGTACTGGCGCAGGCGGCTGCCTTGGAAAATGCAATTCGGTGAGAAGAACCGCTATACGCCGATCTGCCGGCAAGCCGCTGACCACTGGCGCATGTTTTGGGCCATGTAATGGAGAAAGTCCGTAATCTCTACGGGGCACCACACCGGCAAATGGGTGATGGCTTCGGCTTCCAGAAACTCGGCCAACTCCAGAACTCTTTCCGTCATGGTGCTGCTGGTAGGTTTGAATGATCTGCGCAAAATTTCGAGCAGCCAATCGGTTAGTATCATCCCCCAGAATTCATAGCGCAGGTCATCAACATAGTTGTGCGGATTTCGCCGGTGCTCCACCAGGGGGTGGCCGAACGCCACGTGATATTTCGTGCCCTGCATCAACGCCAGCAGGAAGTAACCTCCCCAAATGTCGCCATAACGGTCGAGTTTGCCGCCGGGAACAGGCCAGGCCATGGTGACAAACACGAACGCCGGGATCAATTCCCGCACCACGCTGGTGTTCTGGGTGTTGACCGGGGACCACGTGGACTGGTCAAGGACAAACGCATCCGGGCCGTGGTAGTCCACGCCCTTCACCTTTCCATTGAGCCACGTGGTGGCGTCGACGTCCGGCTCGTCCAGCCATAATCCTTCTGTGACCCCGATCACGGCGTCGTTAGCACAAGGTATTTGCTGCGGCTGATTGACGTGCCCGCGAAGCTGGAAGGGAAACCCTCGCGGAAAAACCAGGCGCTGCGGATTAAAGGCCAGATATTCACAGATATTGTGGAATTGCTTTTCTTCCTTCAGGACCGGCTGCCGCCAAGCCTGCCCGGTTCTGCGGTGGCAACCCACAAAATCGTCCTGAGTCGGAAAATTATCGTCGTCAATGGAAATGAGCAGCTCGCAGCCATCTTCCAGCGCGCGCAAGTAACCGAACACTCTTCTGCCGTCGGTGTTGTAAGGGATCAGGGAGTACAGAGCGAATTGTTTGCCCCACTCATCCTGTTCGTCCACGCCAAAATAAACGGTCTCCAGGCCCTGGGCGGAAACCTCCGCGGCAAGCCCGGCGGCGCTCGCGGGAGTTTTGCGATCCCCCACCACCCAGACCTTCACCTCTTCCAGATGGCCGTGGCGATTGAGGTTCTCGTACAGGTCATGCAGAATTGCGGGGTGGTGAATCGTGGTAAAGACGATGTGGTAAGGTTTCTTCACGCGCTCTCTTTAGGTTATAGGTTACAGGTTACAGGGAACAGTTTACAGAACACCGGGGAAAGCGAAAAGTAAAAGCCTCTACCCCTCACTGTCACACTGAGGCCCGTCGCCATCACCTTTCACTTGTAAGCATCACCTGACTCCGGAAACCGATCCCCTGTGACCTGTCACCTGTAACCTACAAAAGTCTTGAGCCCCATCTTTACGTAGCGGAAGTTTTTGAAGAACGTATTGACGCTGCTGCCTTCTCTTCTGCCCACCCAAACAGTAGGGACTTGCTCCAGGTGATAGCCTTTTTTGAGGGGCTTTACCGTGGTTTCAATACAAATTTCGTGAGTGGTACCTTCCCACGCAATGGCCTCTGCAAGTTCCTTGGTAAGAAGTTTTAGTCCGAAGGTGAAGTCTCCGATTCGGGTCCAGAACAGCACGCGGAAACCCTTTTGAAAAATCCAGTTGAGCACGAGTTTCAAAGGGTCGTAGTTTGTGAATCCGCCTCCCGGCAGCCAGCGATTGGCAATGACCTCATCGCAGCCCGTTTCCTCAACCTTCCGCACCATGCGGTCTATGGCGGCGGGTTCAGTTTCCAGATCGGCTGCCATCAGCGCCACGTAATTTCCCTTCGCGGATTGCATTCCTTCGCGATAGGCCCAGCCGATACCGGGATTGTTCTGCTGCACCACCACCTTCACCCGGGGTTCGCGCGCTTCCCACTGGCGGCAGATGGAAAAGGTTTCTTCAGATGCCCGGGGAGATGTGAGGAGAAGGATTTCCTGGATGTATCCCCGATCACGGGCCAGCAGGACCTCGATGGTTTCATTGATGGAGAAGGTTTCTGAAAACACCGTGACCACTATGGATAGCTTAATCGTGTTGAGCGGCACACGTTTCTGTTCCATGGTTCTTCCGGCCGTACTTTAATGCGTGTCGAAATGTTCCGCCAGAACCATTGGTACTAGTGTTCCGGAAGTTGCCTGCCCCACGTCCTCCAAATGGCGGGGATGTTGACGGCAAGGTTGAAAAGGCCGCCGGAGATCACGCCCGCGGCAGCCGCGAAGAGCAAGTGTCCGCCGAACAATATCCACAGCATAGTTACAGAAAGATTAAGCGCCGCACCGGGAAGGCAAATCCACTCATATCGAAACAGCCTTTTTAGATAACCACGCCTGAACCCGGAAGCCTCAGCCCCGTGAAAGGTGATCATTTCACTCCAAAAGTAGTTGCTCAGCAAAGCTACTTCAATCGCCACCGGCAGCGCCGCAACGGGCGCCCAGGCCCATTTCTCAACCAGGTTGGCAAAAAGCGCGACGTCAATCAAAGCGCCGGCAAGCGCTACCATGCCATAGCGGACCCAGCCCCAGAACTGGCCCGTTCCCAAAGCCAGCCGCATCAGGTGCTGGAGATACTCCACATACTGGCGCGTACCCAGCTTGGAAGCGCCTCGCTCACGTTCCTGAAAGACGTAGGGCACTTCCACCAGGTTTTTGTAATGCGCCTTGGCAATGACTTCCAAAAGAATCTTATATCCGAGCGGGTTTAGATGAGCATCTTGAAGGGCAGAAGATCGAATCATGAACAGGCCCGACATCGGGTCGCCAACCGCTGCGAGCTTGAGGGGCAGCACGGTGGCCGCCATGTGGGTGGCCGTAAGTGAAATAAAGCGGCGCACCCACGTCCACTTCGAAGTTCCGCCGCCGGGCACATAACGGCTGCCGATCGCCAGGTCCGCTCCCTGATGAATCGCTGCCGCCAGCGCTGTGAGCGTTTCGGGAGGATGCTGAAGGTCCGCGTCGATTACTCCCCAGACATCGCCACGCGCATTGGCCCATCCATCAAGCACTGCGGTGGCCAACCCCATTCGCCCCGGGCGCCTCAGCACGCGCACGGGAATTTCCGGTGCAAGCGATTCCACGCGTTCTGCCGTGCCGTCGGCGCTGGCGTCATCAACCACAACCAGCTCAAAATCCTCGCCCGTACTACGCAGTGCCGCGGCGGCGCGCCGAAGAGTTTCTTCGATAACGGCTGCCTCGTTGAACGTCGGAATGATTACGGAAATCATATTTCAGGTGCCAGGTGTCAGACGCAGGTCCACCGTTGATGAACGCAAGTCATAGTGAAGTCTAAAGGGTAAAGTGTAAAGGGTAAAGGACGAAGTGGGCGCGCGATATAAAAGTGAGAACGCCGAGGCGCGGGCGGGCCGCCCACGCTACAAGGGATTAGAGCCTGCCCCGGACAAACGCCCATCGGGCGCTCTCTCAGTCGCATCGTGTATAATTATCCCTTCCCTGATCGTCACCCAGAGATATTCCGGTGGTGCGAAAGTTCAACGTTCCCTTGGAGGCTTGAATGCGCCGAACTGTTTTTCTTCTGGCTTGCATGTTCCTTGTCACAACTCCGTTGCCACTGCTTTCTCAGGAGACGAATCTCGATGCGGTCATGCAGGGTGCCTTCCGCAAGCCTGCCGAGAATGGCTGGATTTTTGTACACCTGCAGGGATCACCCTACAACATGGGATTCCAGCACGGATACCTGCTGGCCCCGGAGATTGCAGACGTCGAAAAGGTTGCCGTTCTGGAGATGACGCATGACGGCAAGAAGGACTGGGATTTTTTCCGCGATGCAGCCAAACATATGATGTGGCCGCACATTGAGGCGCAATACCGATCAGAGTTGCAGGGCATCACCGCGGGTTTAAAGGCCAAAGGGGTAAACCTGGACATTTGGGATGTGGTGGCGTTGAATGCCCTGTGCGAATGGGGCTACTACGTTAAAGAGTATGACCAGCAGCATCGCACCCCTGGAGTTGCCACGCTGGCTTTACCGGATCGTTGCAGCGCTTTCGTTGCCACGGGCAGTTACACGAAGGATGGCAAGGTCATCATCGCCCACAACAATTGGACCAGCTACCTGGAAGGCGCGCGTTGGACTGTCATTTTTGACATCGCGCCCGCGAGCGGCCAGCGCATCCTGATGGACGGAGTCCCCGGCCTCATTCATAGCGCCGACGACTTTGGCATCAACGCCGCCGGAATCATGATTACGGAAACCACCATTTCGCACTTTTCCGGTTACAACCCCAATGGCATTCCGGAATTCGTCCGGGCGCGAAAGGCGATGCAGTACGCCGCTTCCATCGATGCCTTCGTACGCTTGATGAAGTCAGGGAATAACGGTGGCTACGCCAACACCTGGCTGGTGGCCGATCGCAAGACCAACGAAATTGCCAGCCTTGAACTGGGGCTTAAGAACGTCACGCTCGAGCGCAAAACAGATGGCTATTTCGTGGGGGCGAACTTTCCCATCAACCCCAAGCTGGTGAAGGAAGAAACCGATTTCAACGTCAACGATATGGGAATCTCCGCCAACGCCCGGCATGTCCGGTGGGAACAGTTGATGGCACAGTACAAGGGAAAGATCGACGTGGCAGCCGCTCAGCAGTTCCTGGCGGACCACTATGATACCTTCGAAAAGAAAGAGGATGCCGACGAGCGCGCGCTTGACGGCCACATCGATCTATCGTCCCGCGGCGATCCGCCGTGGCAGCCGCCGTACGGAACAGCGGGCGCCGTTCAGAACAAAGTTGCTGACGCCACCATGGCGGAACGCATGTCGTTCAGCGCGGCGGCAGGGCATGCCTGCGGTCTTGACTTCAAGGCGGACGAGCACCTGCAAAAACACACTGGATTTGCCTGGGAGAAACCGCTGCTTCGCGATATGGATGCCTATCCCTGGACCGTCTTCAGCATTGCACCATAGGTTCTTCGGGATTTGGCAGACATGAATTCAACATCGAACCCAAGGATACTTCTTCCCTCGCCCCCTTGGGGGAGAGGGAAGAAGTATCGTTAGTTTCGCTGTCGAATTCATGATGGTTGAGCGCGGTCCCGCGTGTTCCACTGGGAGCGGTTGCTAATTTGGACAGCCTTGGGTTTACCCCGCCAATTCTCCCATGAGTTCAACGCACGATGGCGGCATAAAGCCGCCGCTATACATTTCTTCATCAGCTAGTTACAGCACAGTTTCGGCAACGGCCGGAGAGTGGTCAGAGACACGGGTGGTCTGCATCAAACGGTAGAAGTGGTTCAACGGAATGCGGCCGGGGCCTACGGGGAAGGCCTGGCGGATGGCTTCCACCACATACGCCTTAGCCAGTACCACGGCATCCCGCAGATGTCGTCCCAAGGCAAGATTCGCGGTTACCGCGGAGGAAAAAGTACAGCCGGTGCCGTGCGTGTTATCCGGCTTAATGTGGTCACCGGCAAAAGACTCGGTGGTTGTTCCATCAAAGAAGACGTCGATAGCCTTGTCCAGGTGGCCACCCGTCACCACCACGGCGTGCGCCCCCATGTCCACCAACTTGCGCGCCGCAGCCTTCATGCTATCCAGGCTGTCGACGGGCATTTCCGCCAGTGCTGCCGCTTCCGCCATATTGGGCGTCACCAGTGCCACACGCGAGAGCAATTGCCGCCGGATAAATTCCAGGCCGGCAGCATCCAACAAGTCAAAATCATTGGAGGAGCGCGCTACGGGGTCGAGCACCGCGGGAAGATCGGGATATAACTCCAGAATATCGCAGATGACCTCGGCAGTGGCCTTGTTTCCAAGCATGCCGATCTTGAGGGCCTTCACGCGGCCATCGGCAAGAAGAGAAAGGATGGATTCTCTTAGCACCGGCGTTTCAACGGGGTGGACGGACGTCACGCCCTGGCTGTTTTGGACAGTCAATGCGGTGATGGCGGCAACGCCGTAACAATTGTGCGCAGCAAAGGTTTTGAGGTCGGCCACGATGCCGGCGCCACCTGAGGGGTCAAATCCGGCGATACTGAGAACCACCGGCCATGCAGAGTTGATGGGTTGATTCATTCCTTCCTTTATGTACCTCGGGGTTTAGAGAAACTCTTGCGATTATAGGGACGCGTGACACTTTGTCAATAACGATTTCAAACCGCTTCGTCCTTGATTTTAATGCTAATCAAGGCTTGTTTCCGTCCACTTCCATTTCAGTGTCAGAGAGGATTTCGAGCCGGGGGAGCATGCCGCTGGGCGGGGTAAACCCTTCCTTCCCTTTCATTATAGCGCTTAGCGTCTGGTGCAAGGTGGAATGATTCTGCAGCACCCGACCGTCGTCCAGGGCGACCAGAATCCGGCCTTGCCCCTGCCCGGTGATATGGATGTCCAACTGCATCCCCATGGCTTCAAGTTGGGGTAGCGCACCATCCTTGCGGAGCCCCACCGTCGCAGGAGTAAGCGCATTTTCGAAGTGGTAATCCACGATGGCAGCCTTTACTCCCTGGTAGCGCATTTTGCCGGAATAGTGCAAGGTGCTTTTTCCACCCACCTGAAATGGATAGTTCTTGAGTGGTTGGGCATCAAGGCTTTGCGTCCACTCCTCGCCCACTTTTACGGGATGGCACGGGTAGAGCGACTGGGAGCCCATTTGCTCCAGGAACATGCGCAGCATCTGCAAGAGGGGTTCCCGCACCGGAGCGTCAATATCCCGGAAGAAAGTATCTGCGCCGTCGAAGTCCACCAACTTGCCGTCATGATCGTAGTGGGCGGTCAGAGTCTGGCGCACGATTCGCTGGCTCACTTCCTGTTCGGCCTGAGTTATGGAATCACGCATATTCTCCGGCAATGACGCGGGATCCGCCTGAATCTCAAACTTGTCGAAGCGGTGCTGAACATCCGCGGCCCCATCCGGGTGCACGCTTAACACCGTCACGGTGCTCTGCTGATTCAAGCGCAGATTCGTGGGCATGGGTGGAAAGAAGTTCTTCAGTTCCGGGGGGGTGGAATCAATTTTCGAATTCGTGCTGACCTTGGTGATATAGACCATGGTCAGGCCTGTCCTGTACTTACGGGCCAACATCACCTTGCCACCCGCACCTTGCGCAACTGTGCCGCCGACAAGCGTCAGCATTAACAGTGCCGCTGCCCCCACATATCGCCGAGGGCAACCCCGAGCGCGCCAGGACAGGGGCCGGCGCAGGGCGGCGCTCGATGAGATCGCCCGCATCAGCTCATCGGGAAGCAGCATTTTCGGCATCCTTTTGATATTTTTCCAGGCACTCACGCGAGCAGAAGTGTACCGTATCGGTACCCTGCCTGAGTTGTTGGGAGAGTTCTGTAGCGACAAACATGCCGCATACCGGATCGCGAGCCATTTCTCCGCGATGCGTCGCAGTGGGCGGGGCCATTGGCGGTCCGCTCTGCGGCCTCCGCACCTGAGTGCGGGGCGATCCAAAGAATGACCCGAGGTTCTGAAACATCGCCTTGAGAAAGAGCCCCAGGATGATGAATTCGAGAGCATCGAGAAGAAAACTTCCCATATTAAGTCAGACGGCCTTTCACGTCGGGGGGATGCCTGGAAAACAGGTGTCAGGTGTCAGGTATCAGGCGTAAGGTGTCAGCACTGGATTCCGGGTA
>CAYTMD010000048.1:0-20434 GCA_964438685.1 uncultured Acidobacteriota bacterium | reverse complement strand
GGACCTAAAGTTCCTCGATCTCCGCTGGAAACAGGTTGGCTTGACCGCCAGCGTGCGAATGACCCCCAGCGTCCCCGCATAGCGAGCGCTTGTGCCGCACCTCATTCCCAACCTGACGCGATCTGTTTTGGACACGAGTGACGATCTTCCGCCCGCTCCGCAGGCTGGGTACTAATGGTACCGATCCTGGCGCCCATGCCATTTGGAAGCACAGTTTCGGCAACCGACAAATCGTAAGAGCAGTCCAGGTCGGTTTCTGACACTTCCCTTCCCAAATCAATGAAAGTCCGGTCACCGTCAAATTACGACGCAGCCTTACAAAACTGCTTGACGGCACCAAGTCATTTGCTTATTATCAATACACGATATGGCTGAACTCCTTATTCAATGTTGTTGTCGCCCCGTACCCTGTACGGGTTGTTGCCGGGCAATCTGTAGCTAGCCGGCCAGCGAACATTGAGAAGGAACTTTCCGAAATTTCCCATTTAAGGTTTATCCTGTTTCTCCTCACATTTCGTAGGCCGGCCTGAGCAGGTTACGCAGTTGCTGGACGCACCTTTCTGCACACGTCCTGCCTTGATGAACTTGCCGTCGCGAGAATGAGCGGCAAATAAACTGGGCTTACCAAGACCCAAAATCCAAGGGTCGCGCCGGTCTACTGGCTGCCCCATCTATTGAGGAGATGGCGATGAGACAACAACATTTCTCGGTACGTATTCCGTTCACAGCGTCTGCGCTGAGGGGACCCGAGTCCAAAACTTGGCGACGTCCCGTGGTGCGCATCATCACTTGCCTGTCGGCTCTTTTGCTGGCGATATCTCTGGCCGCACCGTTCGCGCAGGCGCAAGGGGAGGCGTCCCTATCAGGCCTTGTAACCGACGCCACCGGCAGCGCGATTCCTCATGCCACCATCAAGATTGTCAACACGGAAAAGGGTGCGGTTCGCGCCATCTTCACGGACGTGGCCGGCCGATATGAAGCGCCTCTGCTTGCGGTAGGAACCTACGAGATTTCCGCTGAGAAGTCCGGGTTTATTACGGTGGTGCGGAAGGTGTCGCTTGTCCTGGGACAACGCGCCAGTGTTGATTTGACGCTCTCCGTCGCCGGCATTCGCCAAGTGGTTCAAGTGGAAGGGGCGGCGCCCACGCTGGATGTGACCACCGCCGATGTGTCGGGACTTGTCAACGAGCGGCAGGTGAAGGACTTGCCACTGAATGGCCGGAGCTACGACCAACTCCTCACGCTGAATCCCGGCATCGTCAACTATACGTCGCAGCGGTCCGGCGGTATCGGCACTTCCAACTCTGTCGTCGGCAATATGTTTGCGGTTTCGGGCCACCGTCCGCAGGAGAATCTCTACCTTCTGAACGGTGTGGAATTCACCGGCGCGTCGGAGGTCAACAACACTCCCGGGGGCACAAGCGGTCAGCTTCTGGGCGTGGATGCCGTGCAGGAATTCGCCGTCGTAAAGGACACTTATGGCGCCGAATATGGAAAGCGTTCCGGCGCCCAGATCAACATCGTAACCGCCTCGGGCACGAACCGAGTGCACGGCAACGGATACGAGTTCCTGCGCAACAGCGCCCTGGATGCACGGAATTTCTTCGACCAGGGTTCAATTCCCAACTTCCAACGCAACGTATTCGGTGGATCGCTGGGCGGGCCCATTAAAAAAGACAAGACGTTCTGGTTCGCGAACTACGAAGGTTACCGGCAGGTTCTCGGCCTGAGCGACGTGACCCTTGTCCCCGACTCAACGTCCCGCGCGGCGGCCGTGGCCAGCATTCAACCGCTGCTCGGCTTGTGGCCTGTGGCCAACGGGCCGGAACTGTTCACCTCAACAGGGGCGAATAGTGGAATCGCCAAAACGTTCAGCAATCCTCTTCAACATATCCGCGAGGATTTTGGGACGGTACGCCTGGACCAGACATTCTCCAATAAAGACTCCTTTGCGGGCGTCTATACCGTGGACGACAGCGGATCCAATTCACCCACTACCAATCCGTTAAGCCTCACCAACGTCTTCTTGCGGGAGCAGGTGGCCAGCGTGAGCGAAACCCACGTTTTTTCCTCCAACTTCCTCAACAAGGCAACATTCGGATTCTCCCGCGGGGGATTCTACTTTGACAGCGGCGTTACCGGGTCCGCGTCCTCCGTGCCGGGCGGTTGGATCCATGCGGGGCAACCCGTGGGCGCCGTCGTCATCGGCGGTGGCACCACACTCAACGGCGCGTCACAGCTCACCAACGGCGGAACCAATGCGGGAAGCAATTTATCGGCGGTGCGGAATCTGTTCACGGTAACCGACCAGGTCAGCATTACCCACGGTATTCACCTCATCAACGTGGGCGCATGGTTTGAGCGGCTGCAATCCAACAGCAATTTGTTGAATGATCAGTACGGACAGGCGTCGTTCTCCAATCTGGCGGGTTTCCTGGCAGGCACGGTGAGCACGTGGACCTACGCTCCGTCCTTCACACCGTTGTCCTGGCGTTCACTGGAGGGCGCATATTTTGCCGAGGACGCCATCAAGCTGCGGCCAAGCCTGGAACTTCGCCTGGGTTTTCGGGGTGAGTTTACCAACGGCTGGAACGAAGCTCACGGGCGCGCTGCGAACTATGTATTTGGATCGAATGGAGTGGTCTTGACCCAACCGGTGATCGGCAACTCGGTGTTTTCCCAGAACGACGCAAAGTTCCTTCCCGCGCCCAGGGTGAGCCTCGCGTGGTCCCCCTTTGCCTCGAAGAAGACCGTAATTCGCGCCGGCGGCGGTCTCTATTACGCGCTGATTGACGCGCTGGATTACCGCCTCGACCAGGCTGGCCCCTTCAATACCGTCTATGCCGCCAAGAGCATCGCGTTTTCAACCATCAACCCCAACGCGGCCTATGCGTCGGGCAAGGTTATTCCGAGCGGCGTGCAGCCAAATCTCCAGACTCCGGCGGTTGAATCGTACACCTTCAGCATTGAGCAGCACCTTTCCGCCAACACCACGTTCAGCATCGGATACATTGGCTCCCACGGCTATCACGAGATTCTCTCGATTGACGCCAACGTGCCCGTTCCAACGATTTGCCCCGCGTCGCCCTGCCCCGCCAGCTACCCCGCGGGGACCTGGTACAACTCGTCCACCGCTCCCCTGGCGAACCCCGCAGTAACGAATACGACCCACTGGCTCTCGGAAGGAGTCAGCTCCTATAACGGGTTGGAATTGGATGTGAACCACCACTTCAGTCACGGGCTGCAATTCCGCGGGGTCTATACCTATTCGAAGGTCCTCGACAATGGTGACAGCATGAACACCAGCGTTGCGACCAATTCTCCGGCGTTTGCTTCCAATCCTCTGGCGCCCAGTTGGGACTACGGCCGTGGGTCATTTGACATCCGCCATTCCGCGGTTATCAATGCCACCTACGATCTGCCGTTTGGACGCGGCAAGGCATTTCAGGGGGGACACTGGGTAAACCGGCTGGCGGGAAACTGGCAACTCAGCGGAATTGAGACGCTGCAATCCGGATTGCCCTTTACGCCGCAGATGTCCTATAACTCAGCCAACGACGGCGACAGTCGCAATCCGATTCGACCGTCATGGAATCCCAATTTTACGGGACAGATAATCCAAGGCGGGGCCAATCAGTACTTCAATCCCGCCGCCTTCATCCAACCCCTTGCCGGCACCTACGGTAACGTCGGCCGAAACATATTACAGGGAGTGGGATTGGCGACGACGGACTTGTCCCTGGCCAAGAAGTTTTATCTCTCGGAGCGGGTCGGCCTGCAGTTTCGCGCCGAAGCCTTCAACGTATTCAATCGCGTAAACCTCAATACGCCGAATCCAGTCGTCTACACGGCGGCAACCGGGGGGCCATCGCCGACCGCCGGCGTGGTCACTTCCACAGCAACGAGCTCCCGCCAGATCCAACTCGGGCTGAAGTTGCTGTTCTAACCTCAAGGTTGTTCACTTGAGCTGACCGGCCCCAACTCGCCCCCCTCGCCCCCAAGGGGGCCGGGGGTGAGGGAGTTGCCCCATAGGCGTTAAAATAACGGTTTGCGGCGTTCCAAAGCCCGCAAAGCGGGCGTGGTCATCTAGCCCACGGCGAGCCAGCCGTGGGATAACACGCCCTCCACCATATTCCTTCAGCCCCTCTCATCAGAGCCCGCGATACAGGCGTTGCGGGGATTCTTGAAGTTATTTTAACGCCGATGCCCCCACCTTAAAGAACGGCGCTACAACAGCCTGACATACCACCCTAGCAAAATCCCAGCGGAGGTGACATACTCCACGGCGCGTCTTCGCGCTTGTAATACTACGTTGTGATTGACTCAATGGCCAAGGGATGCTATAGGACGCGTTACCTGTATTTGTAGCACAAATCGCTTACGGATAGCTGCCCACAAGGCCTGCATCCTATTCCTATTGGATGGAGTTCACTATGGAAGTATTTGACGAGGTCAGCCAGCAAACACTTGAACGTCGCGATCGGCAGTTATCCATCCTGGCACTGATAATGGTTATTATTCTCGGAGGAGGCATGGCCTTGCTGATGTACCCTACGGTCTTCGGCAAGGCGGCCGTGATTCCGGTGGCCCCCTCCCAGACCCTGTTCTTCGGTTTTTGCGCACTGTGCATTCTTATGGTTCTGTATCTGGTCAACCGGATGGTTGTGGTGCAGCGTCTGCGCGCCAGCCTCACGGAGGAACGTGAACAATTGGCGCAGGTGCAGCAACAATCAAGCACCGAGTTGCTGGGAACATTATTGGGCTTCAGCCACTTTCAGGACCGGCTTACCATGGACTTCCGCCGCGCCACCCAGACCAATGAGCCGCTTTCGTTGCTCCTGGTGCGAGTGAACCCTTCCGAGATATTCGCTCAAGGCCCGCAATCCCAAGTGGCCTTGGCAGATGCCGCCAAGGTTCTTAGCCGCAAGCTGCGTCTGGAAGATTCGCTTTATCGTTTGTCCGACGATGTCTTCGGTATTGTCCTGCCGGGCGCCACTGACGAACTGGCCCGGCAATCGGCAAATCGACTTTCGGAAGGATTGGCCGACGCATCCGGCGCCAGCAACCGGTACACTGCGGATATCCAAGTCGTAAGTTACCCAGACCACGTCAAATCGGCTTCCGAGATGGAACGCCGCGCCGCCGCCTTGGTGGCCGAGGATCAGTAACGCAAGAAGGATTTGTTCCCACGCCGAAATCGCACGCGGGCCAATGAGCACGCTGCACGGATTCCCAGCAATCCTTCAACTCGCCACACGCGGTGACAACGCCACGGGCAGCTTCGAGCTGGATGATGACTGCGTGAGGTCCGGTTCGCGCACTCCCTCCCTCAAGATCTCGATCTTGCCCTTAAAATATGCCCCGTCTTCGATGGAGATTCCCGGGGCAAGCAGATCCCCCACCACGTGCCCACTCTTATAAATTTCGACACGTTCCTTTACCGAGATATTCCCGTGCACCGAGCCGTGGATGACCACACGGGCAGCCTGGATTTCCGCTTTCACTTTGCCCTCCGGTCCGATGGTCAGGCAATGCCCCTGAATGTTGACCGTGCCTTCCAGTTGGCCGGAAATTGTGAGGTCCTCGTTTCCGGACACATCACCTTTAACCACCAGGGAACGCCCCAACTGGGTACGGCCCGAGTCGACCGGAATGCTCGCCGGCGGCTTTGCTGGTTCCACCATAGGATTCACCTCAATGGGTTTCACAGGCGGGAGGGGGACCGGTTCCTGCGTTTGCCGGTCGACGGTCACTGGCTTCTTTTCCCAAAGCATAACGAGTTTCGCCTTTCGCGATTAAGCCGAAGCCTATTCTGATGACACTCCACCTTGGAGCTGATGCTGAGCACCGCTCCGTTGCTTCTGCTTTCTGCGAAGTGTGACCTGCGCCTGAGAAGGACTGCAGTGCACATTCATTGCCACGAGGGGCGCGGCTGTATCCCTCAGGTCCTCAGTGAGTTGCCCGCCATGCACTGTGCTCAGGGCCCGAAGAAATTTCCTATCCGGGTAGATTTTTCAGAGAACGAGCATCCGCTGCGAAAGTCGAATTTGCGGCAAGCGCCAGTTTTGCGATACCCTCTAGAACGGATGCGCAGTTAAGGGTCCAGCCATGCCCAAGACACCTCTTCGAATTCTTTTATTCTTGATCGGCATACCCATGTTCTCGCCCCTCCTGAGGGCCCAACAAATCGATCAAGTCCTTCAGCAAGGCCTTTCCGCCCTCGAGAAGCAGCAGTGGATCATCGCCGGACAGGTCAAGACTATTCGCGGCGAACCCGTGAGTAATGCCAGGATACAGATTCACTACTCCGCGGAAGGCCTTGCGGTGAACCATCTCGAAGCCAATGTCCAAGGCAAATATAGTGCGACCCTGGAGCTGGACGCCCGAGCCTATAAAACTCTCACGGTGACGGTTTCTGCTGATAAGGAGGGGTTCTTTTCCGCGCGCGAAACTGCGAATTTCACCAAGAAGGGCGAGACGTTTCCGATCGACCTGGTCATGCTGCCGCTTAAGCAGGATGGCACAGGGATCCCGTTGGACCCGCTGCTTGCCGCGCTAGCGCCACGATACAAAGGGGCAAGCCCCCCGGAACTCAAGACGGAATCGGCGCAACAGGACTATTCCCGCGGAATCGATCTGCTCTTTGCGCAGCGGAATTATGCCAATGCCTTTCCCTTGCTAGCTACTTTGGCCAGGAAGTATCCCCATTGCGTGGAATGCAAAACGGTTTTGGGGTTGGTGGAACTCCAGGCCGGCGGGCTTGCCAGCGCCCAACGGGAATTCGCTGAAGCCGCGCTCCTTAAGCTGAATCCCTCCGACGAACCTCGTAAAGTGAATGCGTTTATCACCCTGGGCGTGCTGAAGAGTTGGTCTGGTGAATACGCTAAAGCTGCGGGCTTGCTATTGCAGGCTTTGACGCTTGCACCGCAGGACCCCCTGGCGCTGCAGGAGTTGGGCCGAACACTGGTCAACCAAAAGAACTGGGAGGCGGCGGACGAATACCTCAAGAAGGCGGTGAAGTCCGGGGCGTCACCTGAGGCACATTTGTTGCTTTGCCGCGCGGTGCTCGAGGAAGGCGATGCCGAAGAGGCTGATCAGGAAATGCGCGCCTACCTGGGTGGGCGCGACATTCGCAACCAGCCGCAGCCAATACGGGTCCTCTATACGCAGGTGGAGTCACAACTCAGCCTGCGGGCTTACGGCCGTGTGAATTCGCTGGTCGACCAAGCGCTTCCTCAGCTCGTTCAGGAGTACCCGGACTTGGCGGGTATAACTCCTGCTGCCGATCAAGGCCCTTTGCTCCCCATCCTGCAAAGGACGGGGTCAAACGTGGAAGCCTTCTTCAGAGGTTTCCAGAACGCTACTTCCCACGAGCGCATCGAAGAAGAACAGATTGGAAAGGGTGGCAAGGTAAAGCGGTCGCTCGAGCAGAAATTCCATTATCTTCTGCTTACGGCACCCTATCAGGGCGGAATGAGTCTGGACGAATACCGGACGAACGAAACGGGAGCGGTGAGCGCCCCCTCCGGATTAAGCGACGGTTTTATGTTGACGGCGGGATTTGCTTCCGCCTCGCTGGTGTTTCATCCGGCCTATCAGGCAGGGGCAAGATTCAGGCTGCTGGGACGCGCCAACACGGATGGTGTGGCCTGCGATGTCGTGGCCTTTGCGCAGGATCCGGAAAAGGCCAAGATGTTTGGGCGTTTCACCAGCAACTCCGCCACAGCGCTCGTCTTGCATCAGGGGATCGCGTGGATCAACCCCACCGACTCGCACATTTTCCGCCTGCGCACCGATTTGCTCCAGCCTCTGCCCAAGGTGCGCTTGCAGCAGGAAACCACGGAAATTCATTACTCCCTGGTCCAATTTAAAGGGGTCCCCACGCCGGTTTCTCTGCCCGCACAAGTGATCGTCACCGTGCAGTGGAAAGGCAGGACGTTTCGGAACCTGCATCAATATTCTGATTTCAAATTATTCAATACGGCAGTTCAAGAGAAACGCCAAGCCCTGCAGCCCACCTCACCTGCGGAACCGACGGTCAATTGAGGGCGATCGTTCGCTTCTCTACCCCTTCACTTCCAGCGCCGCCATAACTTCGTCCGTGATTGCTTTGACGAGGGCTTCAACATCCTGCGTCTTGCCGCCACACCCGCCAGGACAATTTCCCGGGCAGGTTTTGGGGCAAACAGTGATGCCTCCGGGGGTTTCCGGCTGATCGCAAAGTTGGCACTCTTCCAATCCGAATTTTGCGTCGGGCAAGCCCATCCGCTTCTTGATATCCAGCAGCAACTTTTCCTTGTTGGCAGGAATCCGCGTAACGCCCGCGCCCAGAGAGTCGGCAAGCATCAGCGTGCGGCAATAGGTGTCAACCACTTCCACGTACCATTCGGCATGGGTGACGGTGTCAGCCCAGCAGATGATTCCATGATTGGAAAGCAAAATGGTGTTGTGGTTCTTCGCATACGGAATAATGGTTTTGGCGAAATCCGTGGTGCCCGGGGTTTCGTAAGGGGAGATGGCCACTGTGCCCACAAAGACGTCTTGTTCGGGAATAACGCAGTTGGGGGGCACGCGTCCCGAGATGGCGTATGCCGTGGCATGGGCGGGGTGAGCGTGTACCGCGGCCTTCGCGTCCGGGACCGTTTTATAAATCTGGAGGTGAAGAAAAACTTCGCTGGTCCGTTTGGCCTTTCCGGCCACTTGGTTCCCTTCCAAATCCACCAGGCAAAAATCGTCAATCGTCAGGTCGCCCTTGCTTTTCAGCGTGGGCGTGCAGATGACCCGGTCAGGCGTAATGCGGTAAGTGATGTTGCCGCCGTTCCCGTCCACGTACTGCCGGTCCCAAAGCTTCTTTCCTACCCGCACCATCTCTTGCTTGATGACCGTCGCCTCCGGCGAATTCAACAGGGCTTCGTCCGCCCGGGCGAACCTGGTTGGGGCGGTGCTGGCGGCCGGTGGCGCAGGTGGTGCCGGGCGCGATGCAGGGTTTTCACGAACAGGCTGCTGGGCAGCGGAACTTGCATGGTTGCCGACAATCGTCAAGCCGGCGCGGCGAATGATATCGCGCGCTGTGGGCGTTAACACCACACCCTCGGCCAGTACGATCTCGCTGGCGCCCGATGACACAGCGGCTTCCAGGTTCTTGCCCGTCAAAACCTTGTAGCTTTGTAAATCAACTCTCTTCATATTGAAACCCTGCCTCCGCAAAGCAACGGCCGGCGCCTGGCGCCAAGCCACTCACCACCATCTTCAACGGGGTGGCTGCTTCTGACTTCCATCTTCTGACTTCTGACTCGCACTTCCGGGCGGATGATAATCCACCCCATCAACCAGCAGGCTACAGTAGGCGTCCACCGGTGCGCGGCCCGGCCAATAAGGGTTGGCGCCTTCGCGGCCTTCGACAAATGCAATCATCTGTCCTTCACCCGGTCCCAGGTGATCGGCGACAATCAACTGCTTACCGCCGCCGGTACCGTCGTTGGCCGCGAGTCCCTTGGCGGTCACGGGTTCGACAATTAACAGTCGCGTGCCCACCAGACTTGGGTCCGACATGCTCAGCACGACTTTTCCGCGGACAATTCCCAGGCGCATATTAGACGTTCAACCCGTCAGCGCTGTCGATAATCCCCACGACCACCATTCGTGAAGGGGTGTTGTTGTCGGCCAACATCTGCCTTGCCAGGTCGCCGTCAGAGGTGACCAAGACATGGGAGCCGAGTCCCGCGCCGAGATCGTCAAGCAGCACGATGGGTTCCCCCACCTCTGTGCCGTTGGCTTCCAAGCGTTGGCCAATCAACAAGCGCTGGCAGCTCAGGCTCTTGTGCTTGACCGTGGAGGTAATCGATCCATCGACGCGGGCTATAAACATCGGCTCTCTCGATAGTGGGGACTAGGTACTGGGCACTTGCTGGCAAAGACGAAACTGGAAATTGGAAACTCGAAGTTCGACATCTCGCTCACGAGTTTCGAATTTCGATTTTCAAGTTTCGACCTCACGGTACCCAGCTTCCAGAACCCAATCCCTGCACTTAAATAATTCGCATCGCTCCGGCAATGGTGATGGAGCGTTGCCGCGTAAACGTCAGCGGGGTGGTAACGCCTTCACCAGTCGGCGTGGCCACGCTGTAACTTAGAAAGCCCGGGCCACCATTGCCCAGGCAGGCATAACAAGGCGCATTCTGCACGAAAATCGTGGTATGCATTGCGCGCGCCATCTTGGTGGCGTTTTCGGCGTTGCGGGAATGAATCAGCGCGGTGTGCCGAAAGCCGTGTTCGGCTTTGACCGCCGCACGGATCCCGTCGTCAAGGCAGGACACGCGCACCACCGGCACGAAAGGCATCATTTGTTCGGTCTGCACAAATGCGTGGTCCTCATCGGTTTCGCCAAACAGCAAGGGTGTTCCCGCAGGCAAGGACATGCCGATAGCGCCTGCCAACACTGCGGGGTCTTTACCCACAAACTCGTGCTTTACGCGGGCCCGGCGGCGGCCGCCATCTTTCGGTGGCTCAAAATCAAATACCGCCTGCGTCAGCTTCTCCACCTGCATGGAGTTCAACTGCGCGGCGCCCGCCCGTTTCATTGCAGCGATGAATTCATCCGCAACCTTGGCCACGACGAAGACCTCTTTTTCGCTGATGCAAAGAAGGTTGTTGTCAAAAGATGCTCCCGCGATGATGGACTCCGCGGCGTGCTTCAGGTCGGCCGTTTCATCCACCAGCACCGGCGGATTGCCCGGGCCTGCTGCTACTACGCGCTTGCCGGACTGCATGGCGGCATGAACCACGGCGCCACCGCCGGTGACGCAGATCAGGGCCACATCGCGGTGGCGGAAAAGCTCATTCACCGAATCGATGGTGGGTGACTCCACCGCGCACAGCATGTTGCGCAAACCCATGCGTTTTTCGATTTCGCGATTGAACATCCGCACCGCGAAAGCCACGCTTTTGGAAGTCAAGGGGTGGGAGCTGAATACCGGGACGTTTCCACCCGCCAAGACACTGATGGCATTGCTGCACATGGTCGGCACGCCATGCGTGCTGGGCAGAACCATGGCAATAACGCCAAAGGGTGCATACTCAATAAGGAAGAGTCCGGTGGCGTCGCTGCGCGCTTCGGTACGAAGAGCTTCCACACCCAGCACCTTCTGCACCATCTTTATTTTATCGATCTTGTGGTCAAGCCGGCCCAGTTGCGATTCCGCATACTCCATTTTGCCGAGCTCTTCGGAGTGCTCCAGGCAAAGGCTGCGGACGATGTCGATGATCTCCCCGCGGTCCACCAGGCTGCGGGCTTCCAACTGCTTTTGCGCGGCGTGCGCGGCTTTAACAGCGTCGTCAACGGTGGAATACACGCCGTCGCCGCCGGCGCCCACCGACCGCGCGGGCATGTGCCCCGCCAAACGCGGTTTAAGCCGGGTGAGAACTTCTTCGACAATCGCTGCAATCATTGGATCAGTGGATGTGCTCATAAGTCTTGTCCCTGCTCGGTTCTGGGGATCGCGGGTTAGGGACTGGGTGTTGGGGACTGGGCGCTGGGGAAAACCGAGACCCGCCAGTACTCACTCCCTGGGACCCAATCCCCAGCCCCTAGTCCCCGTGCTAGGGCTTTTCCAGCCGCTGACCCGCAACTTCCACGGTGTCAACGATGCCCACAATGACGGCGTCCACGGGAAGATCTCGCGTGGTGTCGGTCAGGCGTGCCGAACTACCCTGGGTGAACATCACAAACTCGCCTTCGCCGGCGCCAATACTATCAATCGCCACCACCGAACTCCCGGATACCACCAGCTTTCCCTCGCGGGTTACATAGGGCTGGATCAGCATCAGCTTAGAACCAAGGAAGCGGGCGTTCTTCTGCGTGGAGACGACGTTACCAATAACTTTGGCCAGGAACATGGCCTCACCTTCCGTCCAGCCGGACGTTATGCCGGCAGAATCGTGCTCAGATCGTCATGGGGACGCGGGATCACCTGCACGCTGACAACCTGGCCAACGTTTTTGGCCGCGACAGCGCCGGCGTCAACCGCGGCTTTTACCGCTGCCACGTCGCCCGCCACGAAGGCCGTGCAGAGACCTCCGCCAACTTTTCTCCAACCTTTGAACTGCACATTGGCTGCCTTCAACATGGCGTCAGTGGCCTGCACCAGCGCCACCAGTCCATGGGTCTCGATCATGCCAATTGCTTGCTGTGCCATGTGATTCTCCTTTGCAAAGCAAGGTACCGGGGACTGGGGACTTGGGGCTGGGGCGAACGAACAGCGAGCCCCGCAACTCCCTAGACCACAGCACCTAGCCCCTCCGTCTTACTTCAAAAAGCCTTCTGCGATGCCTTCATGCGGGCGGGCGATTACGTGCGCCGCCACCAATTCACCGAGTGCCTTGGCTGCCGCGGCGCCGGCGTCGATTGCCGCGCGCACGCTGCCTACGTCTCCCCGTACAATCGTGGTAACGTAGCCGCCGCCAATTTCGATCATCTTGACCAGTTGAACGTCCGCGGCCTTGCACATGGCGTCGCTGGCGTCCACCAATCCGACCAATCCTTTTGTTTCGAGCAAACCCAACGCTTGATTCATGGCTCTCTCCTCAATTCCGTACGATGGCTTCCGTTGCCTACTTCTTCGCTGCCTTTGCAGGTTTCGTGGTGAAAACGCTCAGGTCCGGGTGAGGATTGGGAATTACCTGCACACTCACCACTTCTCCCAAACGCCCAGCGGCCTCCGCACCGGCGTCGATGGCAGCCTTGACGGCAGCCACGTCGCCTTCCACGAATGCCGTGACCATTCCCGAACCCACCGGCTCCCAGCGAGCGAAGGTGACGTTCGCAGCTTTTAGCATGGCGTCGGTGGCTTCAATCAAAGCCGCGAGCCCTTTCGTTTCGATCATTCCCAAGGCTTGATTCATGTTTCTTTCCTCCGTAATTCCGTGACATCCACAAAAAGGTTCTAGGTGCTAGGGGCTGGGGGCTGGGGAAAGCCAGCGCGCAACCGGGTCGCATTCGTTTCCAGTGAGCTGATAAGTGCGTGAAGCATCCGCCCTACCTGTCCTGCTAACGCTTGAAATTCCTGTGCCGCCTCCTGCGATACCAAACCGAGCCTGACGGCAAGGTCGATCTGAGTCTCCACCTCGGATTGTGAGCCGAGCGCGATCGAGAGGTGGTTTATATAGGCTGGGCGACTGCGGCGGCTATGCCCTTCGGCGATGTTCGAGGCGATGGAAACTGCCGCGCGCCTGATCTGGCTCCCCAATCCATAAATCTCTCGCTTGGGGAACAGCTCAGTCAATTGATAGCAAAGCTCCGCCAGCTTCATCGCCTTCTGCCATACATCCAGGTCCCGGTATGACTTGATCGGCACCACTATTGGTTTCTCCCCAGTCCCCAGTACCCAGCACCTAGCCCCCAACCTCCGGCCCTACTTTATCAATTCCACTTGCTTGGCCAAGTGCAGCGCGCAGGCATTGGCCTCATCCGTATCCATGTGAACTTCCAGGCGAAACGAGGGGTCGACGCGCACGTGCACCTTGTCGAAGGTGACCGATGTACCGTCTCCCACGCGCAATCTCAGGATGTCGCGGTGGCGAACCCCGTAAAACTCGGCATCCGCCGGAGTCATGTGTACGTGCATCGCCGCGCGAATCAAACCCTTCTTGAGTTCCACCACTCCCTGCGGCCCCATGACGAACGCCCCCGGCGTTCCCTCGATGTCGCCCGAAAGGCGAAGGGGCAGATTCTCCACACCCAACATGATGGCGTCGGTAAAGGCTAGTTCAATCTGTGAGGCGGAGCGGAGCGGACCCAGAATGCGGAGGTTGGAAATCGAGCGCCCGCGCGGTCCGATAAGCACCACAGTCTCTTCCGCGGCAAAAGTGCCGTGTTGATAGAGCGGGCGCATGGGCTTTAATTGATGCCCGGGGCCATATAGGACATCCAAGTCCTGCTGGCTGACGTGCATGTGTCGCGCCGACGCATTCACCACCAGCCGGGAGGCTTTCCCCGAATCAGTCGTTTTGCCGGGACAGGAACCCAGATGCTTCAGGACGATCTCCCGAACCACCGATTCCACCACCGCGCGATCTATTCCCAGAGTCATTTCACACACCTATAAGAGGTAGGATGAATAGACGTGCAATGTCCCTTCCGGTAGGTATTCAGAATGTTTCAATTTCATCCAAAATTGTTCTATTATCCTCCAGATTATGCTATCCTGCCTTCATGAAAGCTGCTGAACGCCATATTAAGATCCAGAATTTCATACGTACCCAAGAGTTTATTGACGCTGCCGAGTTGGCCGAAAAGCTGGGGGCCTCAGAATCCAGCGTTCGCCGCGACTTGATGGAACTGGAGGAGCAGGGACTGATTCGCCGGGTCCGGGGTGGCGCCGTTTCCCTGCAGGTTCGGGAAGAGCCGCGCAGCATGGCGTGGGCGGCAAATCACGCGCGCGAAGAGAAACAGCGCATCGGCAAGGCCGCGGCGGCGCTGTTGGAAGAAGGTCAAACCCTGATTCTGGACGGCGGATCGACGGTGGCAGAAGTGGCGCGTCATCTCCAGGGACACTCCCTGCAAGTCATTACCAATTCCATTCCCATCGGCCAGATCTTCTATGACTCCAAGAGCGTGGAGCTAACGCTGACAGGTGGGTACCTTTACCCACGTCTGGGTGTGCTTTTGGGGCCCATCTGCGAAGAGACGCTCACCCGCGTGGCGGCGGACGTCCTGGTCATGGGGATCGGCGGCATCACCGAAACGGGCCTGAGCAACACCAACACGCTGGTGGTGGGTTCGGAACGCAAGATGATTGAAGTTTCCCGGCGCATCATCGTGGTGGCGGACAACTCGAAATTCGGCCGCCAGGCCATGGCGCAACTCACCACACTCGAAAGCGTGGATACCATCGTTACCGACCAGGATTTGCCCCCGCGCTTTGAGAAATTACTTGAAAAGTGCGGCGTGGAATTGGTGGTGGCATGAGGTCCAGTGGTCCTTCCCACGCGGGGAGGCGGCAAATCTCAGGCAATAAGGCGAGCCGCGACTCCGACCTTTGCGCACGCCTTAGCGAGCACGGCGTCAGCAGTCATAATGCTGCAACCTTTCATCGCGGCCAGCGCTACATGTAAGGCATCCAGAGTCTGGAGGGGAACTACGAGGGAGGCAAGCCACTCCCGTGCCTTGGCAAAGTGCGCGCCATCCACTGCCAGCCGCGTAAAAATCCCTTGTTCAAGATGCGACTGAAATACCGCGAGGATCCGCTGAGCGTCGCTTCGACGCATTTCGTGCGTGCGGACTTTCCGGGCGATTGCCGAGGCGAATTCCAGTTCCACAAGCGAGCTAACCGCAAGTTCATCCGCCTGGGCCAACGCACGCTGTGCCTTTTGGCTCAAGGGTTCGGGGCAGTAATAGGCGGCCAACACGCTGGTATCGATGTAAATCAATAGCGGCTGCTCCTGCGGCCTTCCGTAAGGTCTTCGCTCAAGGCCCGGCCCCGTAGTTTGACCGAGGCCCGGAGGCCGGTGAGGTCGGGAAGGGGCACCTTGGCTCGCTTTGGACGGACAAGCCTCCCCACCTCAACGCCCCGGCGCAATACGACGACTTCATCGCCTGCCTGAACCTGCTCCAGCAGGCAGCGCAAGCGTTGCCGCGCTTCCCGAATACTCACCATTTGGGTGCTCATGGCCAACTCCTTGTACACCACAAGTGTACACAATAACGGAACGTTTATACAAGCCGTTTGAAAACCGTTATCGATAGTGCACAGGCAAATAGCGGGGGTCTGCGCTACGCTGGCTGGAAAAGTGCGGCGTGGAATTGGTGGTGGCGTGAGGGGGCGGGTGGCGCAGGCACTGCTGCCTGTGTTCGTGGGGCACATCGATAGAAACCGATACGTGCGCCACCCGTGCCGATGCTGATACTGGTTGCGCGTGGATGCGTGACGTCGTACCATTGTTTAAGGTACGCTGGGTTCGGCGAAGGGGAATATGCGGATGGCAACGACCAACATCAAAGAAGAGGCTCGAAAGCTCATCGAAAAAATGCCGGACGACTCCACATGGGACGACCTGATGCATAAGATCTACGTGCGTCAGGCCATCGAATCGGGGCTGGCTGATAGTCAGAACGGGCGCACCACCAGCGTCGAAACGCTCCGTGCGGAATTTGGCCTCGAAAAGTGAAAGTTCATTGGACCGACACGGCGCGTGATCATCTGCGGGCCATTCACACTTACGTGGCAAGGAACTCGCCTGAATACGCCCGGCTGGTTGTTGACCGCCTGACCAGACGTTCCCAACAAATTGCTGAGTTCCCCCTGTCGGGTCGCGAAGTCGCGGAATTCGGGGTCCCCCAAATCCGGCAGGTAGTGGAAGGCCCCTTTCGAATCATCTACTATATCAAGCCTGATCAAATCGACGTTATTGCCGTCATCCACGGAGCGCAGCAAATTCCACCTAGCAAGTGACTAGCGTCAGGAACTTTCCCTCCCCGTCAGCCCGGAAGGCCGGGGACCCTAGGGTGGCACCCCGATGCGTCGGCGTGCCACCGTTAAGAAACCAGGGCCAGCCACAGGTGGGACACGGCGACAGAGATATTGCCCGGGTTCGCGCCGCGCTACCCGCTAAATTGTATTTGGTCACATGCTACAGGTTGCGTAGGAATTCCTCTGGGGATAGGCCAGCCTGCTTGACCGTAATGGATAGAAACCTGGAAGTGGGTGGGAAAAGCCCTCAGGAATAAGTCGTGAGGTGCTAAATGTGGCACCCGATCCATCGGTGCGTTGCTAGGAAAGGGCCAGGAAGGAGTGGACGTCATCCTCACAAAATTCCAGGATACTGGACTGGCGTTCCCTCAGAATCTCTTCAATATCTGCGGTGGGGCAATTGCCACGGCGGATCCAGATGACCTTGGGTGGAAATCCGAAGACGAAACTACGCTGATGAAAATCAGAATCCTTCGACACAATGATGAAGTCGTGTTCACGGGCAAATTGCCAAACTACGGCGTCATCCGCGTCCCGCAGACCCACTAGGCGCACATGAGAAGAACCGGGGTAGACAGCCTCCAGTGTTCTCACCAGGCGCGGCGATAGGTTCTGATCAAGGAGAAGTTTCACGAAGGAATCGTGACCAGTTTGCGTTCGCGGTCGGCCGCGAAGGCCAGACAGGCCTTAAGGTCTTCCGCCGTAAGGTCGGGGAAATCGGCCAGAATTTCCGCTTCGGTCATGCCTGAGGCAAGGTAGTCGAGGACTTCGTACACTGTGATGCGCATGCCGCGAATACAGGGTTTCCCCCCGCGCTTGCCCGGCTCGATCGTAATGTACTTCTGATAATCCATAAGCCTCACACTAAGCTGGGAACGGGGGAATGTCAAGCCGTGGCTGGCGCCCCGATGCATCGGGGTGCCACCATTACAGAGCCAGAACCGGCCGCGGATGGGACGCGGCGACAGAGATATTGCCCGGGTTCGCGCCGCTACCCGCCAAATTGTATTTGGTCACATTCTACAGGTTGCGTAAGAATTCCTCTGGGGATAGGCCAGCCTGTTTAATGATGGCTCGAAGTGTACCTTTGGGAACAGTCTTGGAAAAGTGGATGGGGATCGTCAACGCGCGCCGGTCTGCTTCTCGGAACATTGTGAGGTGACTACCCCTCTGGCGCCAACGGGAAAAACCTGCCTATTCCAAGGCGCGCGCAAAGCGGGAAGTTCCTTAGACATACGTCGGTGTCACCTGAACAAGAGTGGTGAATACGGGCACGGTCTCGTTATCTTCGGGGATGGGTTCCTTGTGGGCGGCAAGGTTTTCGAGGTGAAGTTCAATCGCCTCCCGTGCATTCTGCGTGGCCTCTTCAATGGTGCTTCCGTAAGACACGCAACCCGGAAGCGTCGCCACAAGAACCGTGTAGCCCCCGGACTTTTCGGGAATCAGGCTGATTTGATAGGAAAGCAGTCTCTTCTGTTTACGCATGCCTCTATTATGCCCGCACCAAAAGGAATAGCAAGGGCAACCATCGTGAATCAGTTCGCGGGAGGCACCCCGATGCGTCGGCGTGCCACTGAAGCCAGAACCGGCCGCGGATGGGACGCGGTAACAGAAGAGATGTTGTCCGGGTTCGTCGGGCGCATGCATAAAAGGCATAGATTCGCCATCTGCGGAACAAGAGGGGGAATAGGACCATTAGGAGCAGGCATTATGAGCAGGATTGACAAGGCGCTTTAGAGACTGTATAAAGACTCTATGAAGACTCTTACGATTACGGAAGCGAGAAAAAATTTGAGCCGCTGGCTTGACGCTGCCGCCCACGGGCAGGACATCGGGATTATCCGTGGGGCCGAGATCATTGCTCTGCGCAGGGTCGAGGTGGAATCCACCGATTACGCGCAACGCGAATACGCGGCGACGCCAGAGCAGATTGCGGCGTTTGCGGACTCGACCGATAAACGCTATCGCCGGCTCAAGCGGTCAGGGAAATTGGTGACCGTCACCCCCGAGCAACTGAGGAATCTGCTTGAGTAAGCTTCTGTCGATTGACCCCGCGGTGTTGCGCCGCTTACAGAACCTGCCGAAGAACGAAAGAGCCGAGTGCCTGTTGGCGCTGTGCGAGTTGCCGGAGGCCTTTGGCCGCCCGCATGTGCACAGCGGCCTGGGGATTCGTAAATTGGGCGACAAGATCTTCGAGTGTCGCGGCAATGTCTCGTTACGCTTCATCTTTCAGGACCGGCCGTCGGACCTGTTCGTTTCCTTCCTGGGGAATCACGATGAGGTCAAAGCGTTACTCCATACCCGCAAGTATCGCTGAGACGGCCGGGTGGCGCAGGCGTCCGGAAAGCGCGGTGCTCGCCTGCTTGGCGGTGATGGATAGAAACCCGGAAGCGGTGGAAAAAGACCTCATGAACAAGTCGTGAGATGCCAAGGGCAGCAGGGTGCCACTGAAGCCAGAACCGGCCGCGGATGGGACGCGGTAACAGAAATGCTGCCCGGGTTCGTGGGGTACCATGCGCCATTGGGGCGCCCTCGGCGAATCTGTTCGGGTAGCGCGGCCCCCCGTCTTTGGGGCCCGCGGTTCTTCCGCAGGAAAAACCACAAATCTCAAAAATAGCAGCCTGCCCTCGGGTTCGGGAGCGTGAACCAAAGAAGATCCGCAGACCGCAGAAACAGCGGTCTGCGCTACGCTCGCTGCGTCTCAAGCCGACCGCCGGTTGGAGATATCGGTCGCAGAACTGCCGAGGGGTCAGAATTGGCGCTGCCTTCCTCCGGGCCGCGAGTAGGTCCTTATCGCCCGTTACGAGGCAGCGCGCTTTTGAGCTGAGCAAGCATTCGAGGAACTTCACATCCTCCGGGTCCCGGCACGAAACGCCTGATATCGGCCCCGGATGGACTAGTTCCCCGTATTGCGTTACGAAATCAAGGAAAGGTTCCCCGTTGATTTTGGGAAACTGTTGGGACAGGTCGGCAAGCACGCGTCTGTACTAGAGAATAATGGCAGGAGAATAGGCAACGCGCACCGCTCCCTCGCGCCATGCACGAAGAATCCGGTGGGGCGGCCCCGAGAAGAAAATGCCCGACACAAATACATTTGTATCAAGGACAATTTTCATCGGTTTTTGCGGACCCTGGCGATGGACTGGCGGATGTGACGGGGGGAAAGTCCTGCCGCGCGCGCCTGGCGGCGAGCCTCTCCCACCAAGCTCTCGAACTGCTCCCATGACGGAGCAGACAGTTGCTTGAAAACGAGCACATCATCCTTCGCTACAACCACAAACTCCGCCCCGGGTTCAAGGCCCAATTGCGTGCGAATGGGCTCAGGGATGACGACCTGACCTCGCGAGGACATTTTGGTGGTTAAAAAGTCCATAATCTTACCAGTAAGATTGTACCACAACTTTCCGGAATCGACGTCCACTGCTGATAGTGACCGCATAGTGTGGGAGACGAAAGCACATTGTATGGAGGTGGGCGGGTTGGGCTCCGGGAGACGGTTCGCGGACCGCCGCCTGGCCGAATGGTCGCCGCAGCGACCCCTGCACCAAACCGCCCCCATGCTTCCTGCTCCCAGTTGGCGGATCAGCCGGAAGCGGCACGAGAGATTTGATGCGAGATGGGAGTCATTCTCAGTCGTAGCGGCAAATCCTTGCGAAGAACATTCTCGCGCCGAGACGCAGAGGCGCTGAGAAGGAAGAACAATACAACAGGAAGAAATCCTTCCCGTTCATCCGGCTCAGCCTCTTCCCTCTTCATTTTCGTGTTCTCTCTGCACCTCTGCGTCTCAGCGCGAGGATCCTCCGTGCTTGTGCACCTCAGCGCGAATCAAGGTTTTCCTCCAGCCCCTTTGCGGCCTTGGCAATGCCATCTTTCCTCAGCGCCGCGCCGGTCGCAATTCAAATCCACCACGGAGCGCGTCGAGTAGAGAGGAAGCGCACCACATGCTGACCACGCCAGTCCAACGGATC
>CAYTMD010000047.1:0-20572 GCA_964438685.1 uncultured Acidobacteriota bacterium | reverse complement strand
GAAGAGGGTGGCTTGTCAAACGGCGTGGACTGGCTCCTGAAGAACCATCGCGACCTGATCGATGCCGAATTCGTGCTCAACTCCGACGGCGGCGGCGTGGACACCCAGGACGGTAAGCCGGTAATAGTCTCCATGGATGCCGCGGAAAAACTCTACGCCGACTTTCAACTTACGGTAACGAATCCAGGCGGGCACAGTTCCCTGCCGGTGCCGGATAATGCCATCTATCATCTTGCCGATGCGCTGGTCCGCCTGGAGCACTTCCAGTTCCCGCTTGAGCTGAATGACGTCACACGCACCTACTTCCAACGCATGGCTTCCGTGGAAACCGGCCAGAAGGCTGCTGACATGCTGGCCATTCTGAACCATCCTCCCGACCCCGGTGCGGCGGCACGCCTTTCCCTTGACCCACTGCAGAACTCCACGCTGCGCACGACCTGCGTGGCCACGCGACTTGATGCGGGACACGCCAACAACGCTCTTCCCCAAAGCGCCCGCGCCAACGTGAACTGCCGCATCCTGCCCGGACACACGCGCGAAGAAGTTCGGCAGACGCTCATCCGTGTGCTCGCCGATCCCAAGGTAAACGTCGGATATGTCGACCATAGCGGTCGTGTGCTGGATAGCGCCCCCAACGCCCAAGCGCTGCCGCCCGTAAAACTGCGCCCCGATGTGATGAATACACTCGAAAAGATTGCGGGAGAGATGTGGCCGGGGGCGCCGGTTGTCCCCACCATGTCCACGGGGGCGTCGGACGGCATCTATACCAACACAGCGGGCATGCCGACCTACGGAATTTCGGGCATCGGAATCGATATGAACGACGTGCGCGCCCACGGCCGCGACGAGCGATTGCGCGTGGAGTCGTTCTATCAGGGTGTCGACTTCTACTACCGCTACCTGAAGGCTCTTACGTTCGGCAATTAGAAGTTGCTTCAATGCTGTCTGAGCATTGGCAGCCTTGCTCGTGCCAAAAATAGGCAATATGTCGGACAGGGAAGTAGCCCGAAGGCAACGGACCCGCTACCCGGCAGGTACATACGGTCAGAACCGGCTGGTCACCAGCCATCGACATTGGCCAACCTTCAACCATGGCGAAGGTGTTTCTACCTGGCGTTGTCTGGCTGGCATTAACACATTCCTTGTTTGTACCGATTTTCAATAGTTGTCCCGAAACGAGACTGGGCCGTTTTGTTGCCGAGTCCGGACGATCTTCGACAAACTCCCATAATCCCCACAATATAAATAAGTTAACCATGAAAAGCGAATCCGCTGAACCATGGAGCACGAATTGCCGTATGTAGGCACGGCGAGGTGTATGCAACCTCTGGATTTCGTTCGTGGAGTAGCTGAGATGGGCTCCAAAGAACTAATGCTGGTTCAGGAGCCATGCCCTCAGGGTGGGATTTTGACGTATGGCTGAGCGAAATCTATCATTTATATGTCAATAATTACTGTATCATCGATGCAGGGGTTAATCTTTGCGAGATACCTCGTTATATTCTGGTGCCGGTGAAAATCGAAAAGGGAGCTTTATATGCAAACTATTCGTTGGATTGGGTTTTCTCTTTCCGCAATAATCCTCTTCTTCTGCGGGTGTGGTGGCGGCAATAATGGGGGTGGCACCAATCAGCCGCCCTCCGCACTCAGCTACATTGCCAATACGGCGGTCTACACCAAAGGGGTGGCGATTTCCGCAAATAGCCCGACGAACACCGGCGGTGCTCCGAGTTCGTACAGTGTGAGCCCGGCCCTTCCCGCCGGCCTGAGCCTGGGCACTGGCACGGGCATTATCAATGGAACTCCCACGGCCATTACCGCCAAGGCCAGCTATACGGTAACAGCTTCCAATTCGGCCGGCAGTACCACCGCGACCCTGACCATCACCGTGAATGACCAGCCGCCCTCCGCACTCAACTACACTACCGGCACAGCGGACTACACCAGGGGTACGCCGATTGCGGCAAACAACCCCACCAGCACCGGCGGAGCGGTAACCTCGTACAGTGTGAGCCCGGCCCTTCCCGCGGGCCTCAACCTGAGCACCAGCACGGGTATCATCAGTGGAACGCCCACGGCCATGACCGGCACGGCCAGCTACACGGTAACGGCTTCCAATGCGGGCGGCAGCACCACAACGTCCCTGAGCATCACGGTGAATGACCTGGCCCCGGCGGGCCTAACGTACGCTCCCAGCACAGTGGTTTACACCGTGGGAACAACCATTGCCCCGATTACCCCCACCAGCACCGCCGGAGCAGCAACTTCATACGGTGTAAGCCCGGCCCTCCCAGCGGGCCTCAGCTTGGACGACGATACGGGCATCATTAGCGGAACCCCCACGGCAGTGACCGCTCAGTCCAACTATAAGGTCATGGCTTCCAATTTGACCGGCAATGCCACGGCAACACTGACCATCACGGTAAATGCCGCGGCCGCGGGCGTCCAGTTCATTCCCAATATGAACCAATGGATCACGCCCCTGGCGCCCTCGGGCTCCCAGTTTCAGCCGCTGGTCACCCCTTGGCTGGTAAACGGTAATCCCTGGCTGGCCGGGCAAGCGGTCTCGAGTGTGGCAAGTGGAAACACCTTGTTGGTCCTCACCAGCGGGTTTAACCGAATTTTCTACGCCGGTTCCCTCGGTGCCATGGCCTTCGTACCTGAGCCGCCCGTAGTCCAGTTCGCACCGGGCAAGTCTCCCGCTGCCGGCGGACTTCCGGCCAACTCACCGTCGAGTGAATATGTGTTCATCTACGACATTTCGACAGGTACGCCGGTTTATAAGCAAAATGTGATGATCCCCAATTCCTACAATGGCATAGCTTTTGACCCCACGCAGAGTGCTTTCTACGTATCCAGCGGCATGGGTGACTTCCCCTTTGCCAGCAACGGTTTCCCCAACCCCAGCAATCCTCAGCATGACAATGTGCACGTCTTTGCTCTGGGCGCCGACCAAAGAACATGGGGCCCGGCGCAGCAACCTGAACTGCTTCTGAATCACCCAGCGGGAGTTGGCCTTGTGGTGGCCCCCTCCGAACCGACACCTTCGGTAAACAGCACTGTTTTCGTGCAGCCGTGCGCCGCCGGAGTGGCGGTTTCGAATGATGGGCAGAAGATGGTGGTGGCGAATTATTACAACGACTCGATAACCGTGTTCACCGGAGGCTTGGGCAACTGGGCGCCGGTGAGCACGCTTACGGCCGAGCAAGCGGGGGAACTCGACTTGCGCCCCGGCAAGGCCGCCAGTTCGCCGCTGCCGGGCATGCCGGGCGGTGAATATCCGTTCTGGGTGGTTATTGCGCAACCTACGCCGCTGCCGGCGGGCAGCGCTACGACCACCTGGGCTTATGTCTCGAGCCTTCGCGACCGCGAGATTGACGTGGTGAATCTGGACGGAGCGACACCGGCAGTCATCGCCCGGATCCCCGTGAAAGGCCAGCCGAATAAGATGACGCTCAATGCGGCCGACACGCGCCTGTACGTCGCCGAAGACGAGTCGGATACGGTTGACGTCATCGACACCAACCCGAACGACCGCACCAAGTGGAACACCGTGCTCGAAACCATCCCGGTCATTGCTCCCCCGTCCGTCGTGGCAACTGTGCCTGCCTTGCAGCAGAAGTTGACGGGCGCCAACACCAACAGCGTAACGCTTACCCCGGATGGAACACAACTTTGGGTGACCAATGGCAATTTGAACAGCGTTGCCGTTGTGGCGCTCGGCGGAACCGATCAAAACGACCAGGTGGCAGGACTCATTCCCACCGGTTGGTACCCGAACTCCGTGAGCTTCAGCCCCGACGGCAAATGGGCGTACGTGGTCAATGGAAAGTCGCCAACCGGCGCAAATCCCAATTGGTGCTATGGCGCTGGCCCGGCGAACTATCCCAATTGCATTACGATGAATGAATGGAACCCCCAGGCGACCAAAGCCGGCTTACAGAGCTTCCCTACCGCCAACCTCGCCGCGCAGTTCCCGGCACTGACGGCGCAGGTGCTCACGAACGACCGGTTCTCCGCCACTGAAAGTGCGAGCGATGCCGCCGTCATGGCGGCGGTGCGTCAGGGCATCAAGCACGTTATCTTCATCATCAAGGAAAACCGGACATACGACCAGGTTCTGGGCGACCTGCCGGTCGGCAACGGTGATTCGAGTCTGGTTCAATGGGGGCAGAAGATCACACCCAATATGCATAACCTGGCGCAAACTTTTGTCACACTCGACAACATCATGGCCTCCTCCGAAGTCAGCAACGACGGCTGGCCGTGGACCACCTCGGCGCGCGCCCCCGACGTGGTGGAACGCCAATACCCGCTGGCTTACGCGGCACGAGGTCTCAGCCTGGATACCGAGGGAACAAATCGCAGCGTGAACGTGGCGATTCCGACCCTCGCCGCGCGCATGGCGGCCAGCCCTCGTACTCCCGACGATCCGGATGTGCTGGCGGGCCAGACCGATGTGGATGCGCCGGATGGACCGAACAACGAAGTGAATACCGGCTATTTGTGGGACGCCGCGCTGCGGGTGGGCCTGACGGTTCGCAACTATGGTTTCTTTATAGACGGCACCTGCTATAGCGAGCCCTCGTGCGCCATTCCCTTGGCGCACGACCCGGCCGCAACCGGCACGGTGGTGGCCACCCCGTCGAGTGTTTCCCTCTTCCCGTATACCGATCCGTACTTCCGCGGTTTCGACAACAACTTTCCCGATTATTACCGCTACACCGAGTGGGCGCGGGACTTTGATGCCAATTACGCCAAGGGCGGACTACCTTCGCTGAGCCTGGTTCGATTCATGCACGATCACACCGGAAACTTCGGCACCGCAATCGACCTGGTGAATACTCCTGAACTGCAGGAAGCTGATAACGACTATGCGGTGGGCTTGCTGGTGCAGAAGATCGCCAACAGCCCGATCTATGCAAACAACACCCTGATCTTTGTTATTGAAGACGACGCTCAGGACGGCGGCGACCACGTTGATTCGCACCGTACCATCGCCTTCGTCGCGGGCGCTTACGTGAAGCAACAGACGGTGGTATCCGCGCCGTACAACACGGTCAACTTTTTGCGCACGATTGAAGAGGTTCTGGGCCTCGCGCCCATGAACCTGAACGACGCGCTTGCCAGCCCCATGGCCGACGTCTTCAACACGACGGCGAGCACCTGGAGCTTTACTGCTGCGCCCTCGCCGTATCTCTACGCCACGTCGCTTCCAATGCCTCCCAAGGCGGCCGGCCTGATCGTGCCCAAGTCAACGCACAGTGCGAAGTACTGGGCGCGCGTCACCAAGGGGATGGACTTCTCGGATGCCGATCGCATCGATTTCGCCACCTACAACCACATTCTCTGGAAAGGAATAATGGGCAACCGGCCTTATCCTGCCGCCCCGGCCGGACAGAGCCTGCGCAAGAATCGCAAAGACCCCGACGATGACGAGAGGTCTCCGCAACAAAAATCGGCGCAAAAATCACGCGCCGACAAGGACTGAGCAATTTCCACGGCCAGGACCGCCCTCCATCTACCACAGAAAAGGGCGGTCCCAAACCGATAACCTCCAAAGCTATCGACGCGAGTCCCGCCGCGTGTTACCATCAATTTGGGTTTGCTCAGTACAAGTGCACGTTGAGCAAGCACAATATGTCAGACTTCGGGCTCTGTGCGACGGATGTTCGCGAACCCCGCCAGGTCCGGAAGGAAGCAACGGTAACGAGCCTCTCCGTGTGCCGCAGATCACCCGAAGTCTGATCAATTTTATTTTGGATTTTTGATTTTGGATTTTGGATTGAAAACAGCCGCCTTCGTGGGTATCTCGGAACTGCGAAAGCCTCAATCCAAAATCTAAAATCCAAAATCTAAAATCCCAAACTCCCCCCATGTCTTATCAGGTCATAGCCCGCAAATATCGCCCCCAAACTTTCGACGATGTGGTGGGCCAGCGTCTGGTAACCGACACGCTGAAGAACGCCATTCTGACGGACCGTGTTGCCCATGGATACATCTTTTCCGGAGGGCGCGGTGTAGGGAAGACCACCACGGCCCGCATCCTGGCCAAGGCGCTGAATTGCATCGCCGGCCCCACCATTACGCCCGACGGTACGTGCCCCTCGTGCCTGGAAATCACCGCGGGGAATTCCGTGGACGTCCAGGAAATTGACGCCGCTTCCAACCGTGGCATTGATGAAATCCGCGAACTGCGGGAAGCCGTGCGCTACCTGCCATCGCGCGATCGCTACAAGATTTTCCTCATCGATGAAGCGCACATGCTTACCACGGAGGCCTTCAACGCGCTGCTGAAAACGTTGGAAGAGCCGCCGCCACGCTCGCTCTTCATGCTGGCGACGACGGAGCCGCACAAGCTGCCCCCCACCATCCAATCGCGCTGCCAGCATTTTGCCTTTCGGCTGCTGGATTACGGTGAGATCTATGAGCGGCTCCGCGCGGTGGTGGCAGATGAAAAAGTCAGCGCGGATGAAGGGGCCATCTCCACGCTGGCGCAAGCGGCGGAAGGCAGCATGCGCGACGGCCTTTCGTTACTTGACCAGGTGATTGCCGCCTGCGGCCAGCACCTTGACGAAAAGCGAGTGCGCCAGGTGTTGGGAGTGGTGCCCGCGGCATTGTTGGCAGACATCATGACGGCCGTCGATGCCGCGGACTCGCGCCGCGTTCTGGAACAGGTGGGGCAGTTGGCGGCGGAAGGTTATGAACTGGCGCACTTCTGTGGTGAGCTCACACGCTTCGTTCGCGACCTGATGATTGGGCACAGTTGCGGTGCGGATAGTGCCCTGATCCAGGTTCCCACCGAGCAGCGGAAGAATATCGGAGAGATTTCAGGACGCTTCAGTGAAGAGGATCTGTCGCGCTTTTTTAATATCCTGCTGCGCGCGGAAAGCGAGATGCGCTATGCGCTGGTCCCGCGCTTCCACCTGGAACTGGCCTTGATGAAGATGGTGCACGCGCGGCGCCTGGCATCGCTGGAAACACTGCTCAGCGGGCTCGGCACGGCGGCCCTTCCAGCAAGAAGTTCTTCCGCGCCTGCACACGCCACCACGCCTCCGCCGGCGCGTGTTGCTGCGGAAGCGCCGCGCCAGGTTCGCCCCGCCACTTTCGAACGTCCTCCCGCGGAGCGGCCCTCGCCTGAGCCGCCGGTTGCTTCCACGCCCCCGCCTGCACCGGTGGAAACAGCGGCGCCCTCCGCCGGCGCCGGCGAAGATCCGGTTCTGGCTGCGATCAAGACCAAGGTCTACGGCCAATCGAATTTTCTGGGTAGCTGTCTTGAGCACATGACCACCTGGCACGTGGAGAATGGTGAAGCCACTTTTGTCTATGCCCAGAAGGATTCCTTTTTTGCTGATTTGCTGAAGAGCCGCGAGCAACAGGAGACACTCCGGACGGTGTGCGCCCAAGTGCTGGGCCAACCCGTGAGAATTTGTGTTAGACTCGAAGAGCAGGAAGAACAGGCTCGTGTGGAACGGCCCAATGCGCGGCAACGCGCTGAGCGCGATCAGAACGTGGAAGCCTTTCGCAAGAAGTTTGACGGCACGGTGTTAGACGTCAAGGACCTGAGCCGGGAGTGAGCAATGAAAAACCTGCAACAAATGCAACAGATCCTAAAGCAAGTCCAGCAGTTCCAGGAGCAATTGCAGAAGCAACTGGATGAGCTGGTGGTGGAGGCCACGGCGGGCGGCGGCATGGTCTCCGTCAAAATGAACGGCCAGAAGCATCTGCATGAGGTACGCATTGACCCCGAGGTTTTTGCATTGCAGGATTTGGAAATGTTGCAGGATCTGATCCTGGTTGCGGTTAATGAAGCCGCGCGAAAGGTGGATGAGCAGTTGTCCAGCCAAATGGGCAACTTGACCGGCGGGTTGAATATTCCGGGTTTGACGTTACCGTAGCCGAACCTCGAAAATTGTAATTCGACTTTCAGTCCTCTCAGTTGACAAACTAATGAAAGATTACGCTGAGCCTTTGGCTCGCCTGATTGATGAGTTGAAGCGCCTGCCTGGAATCGGGCAGAAGTCCGCTCAGCGCATTGCGTTTCACCTGGAACGAGCTTCCCGCGAAGATGCACAGCGCCTAGCCGCGGCCATCGTCGACGCCAAAGATAAAATTCGTCTATGTAGCGTGTGCAATAACCTGACGGAACTTGATCCCTGTGAGTACTGCACGGATTCCCGGCGCGATGGCGAAGTCATTTGCGTGGTGGAGACACCTTACAACGTTATCTCCGTGGAGAAAACCCGTGAGTTCCACGGGCAGTACCACGTGTTGCACGGAGCGCTTTCACCGCTGCAAGGCATTGGACCAGACCAATTGAAGCTCAAAAACCTGCTCGAACGGCTGCGGGGCGGCAAGGTGAAAGAGTTGATCCTCGCCACCAGCCCCACCGTCGAGGGCGAAGCCACCGCCGTTTATATTTCCCGCCTCATCAAGCCGCTGGGGGTTAAAGTAAGCCGCATTGCCATGGGAATTCCCGTGGGCTCGGACTTGGAATTCGCAGACGAAGTCACCATGGTCAAGGCCATGGAAGGCCGCCGCGAGATGTAGCGGTTACATTTTCCTTCCCCAGAAAAGCATATAAGAACCGCAGCGCGGACCTGTTTCCAAACCCGTGGCGAGAAACCCGGACTAGCTAACAGGCAAATCGGAAGGCGGCTCATACGTCGGGTAAGGCAAAAGCCGGTCGCGATCGTATGGCGGGTCTTCGGGGTCCGGCATGGGAAAATCAGGGAAATCCTTTCGCCAAAGCTCGCGCTCCTTTTCATCCGCGTAATACTTGAGATAGAGCTGCGATTCTTCGTCGCTACCACCACTCAGCAATTGATAATGACATGCGGAGTCCTTGTCCAGCACGACGTCTTTGGTTTCCTCGCGTAACAGGTCACCCCACAGTTCTGTGTAAAGCTCGCGGTCACTCAGGTGGTCGGTGTCTTCCATGAAGACACGCATCTGGGCAAGCTTGTTGATGACTTCCCAGAGCTTGGCGGTCACTTCCGCGTCATTCAGCGTTTCCGGCGCCGGCATGGACACGCCGGCGCGCTCCAACTGCTTAAAGTGAGTGGTCCAGGGGGCCTCCTCATATTCCATCATCTGCTTCAGGAACCCTTCTTCAACATCAGGGTCGCAGCCTTCCAAGCCTCCGAACTCCACGTCCCCGCCCGAAAGTTCTTCTGCCCGTCGCTTCAGATCCTCGATCCTTTTGGCTTGATCTTCGTCGGATTCATCGTTTGCCATCAGGCCTCCCTGGTACAAAATATTGTTGATCTTGCGTAAAGAACAGCCAAGCGCGCCACATGGTACTCCGAACCGGCCGGGTTTTCCATCACATCAGTTGAAATTCGGGAACATCCTGGGAGAAACGTTCCGGTATCCTCCGCCCTCCGTTATAATCTAATAGTTTGGTCCTCTTCCGCCTGGGGGCGCCATCAAGGGATTGGTATCATAAGGTTCAGGATGTTCGAGCGTTTCCGCCCACTTCGGCCGTATCTCGCCCGCTACAAAGCGCGCTTCGTTGCGGGATTCGTGTGCCTGATCATTGGGCAGACCGTGGGAGCGCTGGTTCCTTTGGCCATCAAAGCCGGCGTCGACGATCTGATGCACGCCGTGGTACTTCGGCAATTGGCAATCGTGGCGGCCATCCTGATTGGTTTGTCAGTAATCAAAGCCTTCTTTCAATTCTGGACGCGTTGGATTCTCATCGGCATTTCCCGCGATGCCGAATACGATCTACGCAACGACCTGTTCCGCCACCTGCTGCGCCTTTCGCCGCGCTATTACACCGAGAACCGTACTGGCGACCTGATGTCAAAGCTCACCAACGACCTGAATGCCGTCCGCAACATGATTGGCCCCGGGATCATGTACTCCGCTACCACGGTAGTCATCGGCATCACCACAATCAGCCTGATGATTCACCTGGATTGGAAATTGACCCTGATGGCGCTTGCCCCCATGCCGCTGGTATCCGTGGGGGTCAAGTTTTTCGGAGCCAAAATCCATGCGCGCTTCGAGAAGATCCAGGCGCTCTATTCCGAGCTTACGGAGCGGGTGCGTGAAAACATTTCGGGCGTCCGCGTGGTTCGCGCCTTTTGCCAGGAAGATGCCGAAATGGCGACGTTTGACGTGATGAACCGCGACTTTGTGGACAAAAACCGGGGGCTGATCTGGATCTCCAGTTTCCTGTGGCCGGGCATGGCGCTGTTGTTTGCCGTTTCGCTGATGATGGTCTTGGTCGTGGGTGGACGGCACGTGGTTCGCGGAATTATTTCCGTGGGGACGTTCGCGGCCTTCAACGTGTATCTCGCCAACCTGATCTGGCCCATCGTCGCGCTGGGTTGGGTAACCAACATGGTGCAGCGAGGATTGGCTTCACAGGGACGATTGATGACCATCTTTGATGCCCAGCCCGACATCAACGACCGCGAGGTTCCGGCCAACCCGGTAACCACGCTGAAGGGCGAGATCGAGTTTCGAAATCTGAGTTTCAGTTACAACGGCCACGCCATTCTGAAGAATATCAACCTGCACATTCCCGCCGGCAAGACGGTGGCGGTGGTGGGGGCAACGGGTTCGGGAAAATCCACGCTGGTGGGCCTGATCCCCCGTCTGTACGATGCTCCTCCGGGAACGCTGTTGATCGATGGCATCCCCATCCGCAGGATTCCTCTGCACACGCTGCGCGAACACATTGGATTTGTGCCGCAGGAGACGTTTCTATTCAGCGAAACAATCCGTGAAAACGTAAGGCTGGGCGCTCCGGATGCCACCGACGCACAGGTGGAGCACGCCGCGGAGATTTCCAACATCCTCCCGGAGATCAATGGCTTTCCCAAAAAGTTTGACACCATGGTCGGCGAGCGCGGATTGACACTTTCCGGTGGGCAGAAGCAGCGCACGGCAATTTCCCGCGCCGTCATCCGCGACCCCCGCATTTTGATTCTCGATGATGCCCTTTCCAGCGTGGATACTTACACCGAGGAGACCATCCTGCGGCAACTCACCGGCGTTATGGCGGGCCGCACCACCATTTTGATTTCGCACCGCGTTTCGACCATCCAGAATGCCGATGAAATTGTGGTGCTGCACGACGGGGAAATTGTGGAGCGCGGCACGCACGCGGAATTGCTCGCCATGAGCGGCTATTACACCGAGCTCTATAACAAACAGTTGATTGAGGAAGCGTTGGAAGAAGAGGCGTGAAAGCAGGAGTCAAGCGATAGGAGGCAGGAGTCAGAAGACTGGAGACAGGAGTCAGGAGTCAGCATACGGCACACACTAGACCTCTGCCGTCCGCGGTGGGTTTCGACTACCGTATCCCGTCTACCGTCTACGGTATTCTGACTCCTGACTCCTGTCTCCTGACTCCTTCCGAGGATTATGGCAGCCAGTCATCAAGAAGACGAGATCATCGGTAAAGCGTACGACTCGCGGCTGATGCGGCGATTGATGGAGTACCTCCGTCCGTATTGGCGCATGACGTTGTTTGCGCTCATCACCACACTCCTTTACGGAGTGCTTCAGGCCGTCCCGGCGTACCTGATGAAGGTGGAAGTGGATCGCTACCTCGATCCTGTCCGCGGCCAGCGGCTTCCCGCCGTCCTGGCGCATTTCTTAAGCCATGATCCCCTAGTGGGAATTGCCCAGGTTGCCTTTGTGCTCTTCCTCCCCAGCGTGGTGTTAAGTTTCATGCTGGAATTCGCCCAATCTTTCACCATGCAATTGGTGGGGCAAAAGGTGATGTACGACCTGCGTAAGCAGATCTTCCTTCACTTGCAGCGTCTTGAGCTGGCCTTTTTCGATCGCAACCCCGTGGGCCGCCTGGTTACCCGGGTCACGACGGACGTGGATGTGCTGAACGATCTCTTCGCCTCCGGAGTGGTCGCGATCTTCGGAGATTTCTTCACCCTGCTAAGCATCATGGTGGTGATGTTGTATGTGAACTGGAAGCTGGCATTGCTGACCTTCACCGTATTGCCGGTAATTGGCCTGGTTACCGGCTCATTCCGGCGGGCGGTGCGTGAGTCGTACCGGCGTATTCGCACGGCAATTGCAAGGATTAATGCCTACTTGCAGGAGCACATAACAGGCATGGCGGTGATGCAACTGTTCAATCGCGAGGACCGCAGCTTCGATGAGTTCGAGACGGCCAACCGCGCGCACATGGAGGCCTATAAGGATTCCATCCTCGCCTATGGCCTCTTCTATCCCGCCGTGGAACTGGTGGGAGTGATTGCCGTCGCCATTATTCTTTACGCGGGTGGGTGGATGACCTTGCGCGGCACCATCAGCGTGGGCACAGCCATCGCCTTCATTCAGTACTCGCAGCGGTTCTTCCGCCCCATTCAGGACTTAAGCGACAAGTACAATCTGCTGCAGGCCGCCATGGCAAGTTCTGAACGGATCTTCAAGCTGCTGGATACGCCCGTGACCATCGTCGATCCGCCGCAGCCCCAACCGCTCACCCAACCGCAGGGACTTGTGGAATTTCGCAAGGTTGGCTTTGCGTACAAGGATGACCACAAAGTTCTCGACCACATCAGCTTTTCCGTCGAGCCGGGCGAAACGGTGGCCGTGGTGGGCCATACCGGCGCGGGCAAGACCACCCTTACCAACCTGCTTCTGCGTTTCTACGAGGTTCAGGAAGGCAGCATCACTTTCGATGGCATCGATATTCGCGAACTCCGCCTGCGGGATTTGCGCAAGAACTTCGGCATCGTGCTGCAAGACCCTTTCCTTTTCTCCGGAACAATTGCCAGCAACATCCGGCTGGGCAGTGAGGGTATTACGGATGCGCAAGTGCGCGCGGCGGCGCAGCAGGTGAACCTGCTGGAGTTCATTGAGAGTCAGCCGGGAGGATTTGACGAACCCGTCAAGGAGAGAGGGTCGACGCTTTCCGTAGGCCAAAAGCAATTGCTGTCCTTCGCCCGCGCCCTGGTGCACAACCCCCGGATTCTGGTTCTTGACGAAGCTACCTCCAGCGTCGACCCGGAAACGGAACACCTGTTGCGGGAAGGATTGAAGCGGCTGATTGAGAACCGCACTTCCCTGGTGATCGCGCACCGGCTCTCCACAATTCAGAATGCCGGCAAGATTGTGGTAATGCACAAGGGACGAGTGCGCGAAGTGGGCACACATCAGGAATTGCTCGACCAGCGGGGGATTTACTTCAAGTTGTATCAGCTTCAATACAAGGACCAGGAGATTCCCGCCGCCAGGCTTGTTGCCGAGACGTCCGGGACGGGATCCTTGCCAGAACGCTCCTAACTCGGGACGCGGGACAAGGAAGGGTAAAGGGTAAAGTTTAAAGGGTAAAGCTGGTAGCCGCGGTCAGCGCCTTCCTGACCGCGGGTTCTTCTGTGCAAAAACGTGAACTTACGGCGCGGAGCCCGTAGTCTCTTCTCAGGCAAGCGCCACACCGTAACCTTGAGGAGCGTAGCGCAGACCTCCGCCTTTGAGGTCTGCGGCACTTCCTTAGACTCCCGTCCTGAACCCAAGAGCAGGCGTCTGTCTTTGCGGTTTGAGGCCTTTGCAAAGGATGAGCCGCGGACCACAGAAGCGGTGGTTCGCGCTACGCAACTCTTCCTCCGATGACAAACCCGCAGGGGGGCTGGCGCAGAGCTGGGTTCCAAGCTCTGCGATTCACGTAAATTCTCGCCGATGATCCTAATATGCCGAAACACAGAACTGCGCTCTGCGCCAGCCCACCGTCGAGATCCTTCGCTCCATACTATTCTTGATGCTTGGCAATAAGTTGGCGGACGGCGGGGACGAGGTCGTGGGGAACCTTCATTACGGTGTCGTCATGTTCCACAAATGCGGCTTCATCCTCGGCCACCGCTTCTTCTGGCGTCTGCTGCTCATAGTTCGCGAGGACGCGCCGAACCCTGTCTTCGTCCCAACCAGGGGGAAATTTAGTTTGAGTCATAGCTGCCTCTTGCGCCTGCGTTTCCGGTAAGCAAGCAAAGGTTTGCCACTCAGCTCGTACGCCGTAATTACGAACACGCTTTCTGGCTCTGGGTCGGGAACATAGACGACACGCAGATACCGTCCGCCCCTCGTCTGCCCGACAGCGACTCTCGAACCGTCGCGTCCCGGCCGGTCTTCACCCGGTGTTTCGAGTACATCCTCGACTTCATTTTCGTCAACGCCATGCTCCAGGATGTGCGGATGCCCAGTGGTCGGATCGAGATAATAGCGAATATTCATTGCCAGCCATTTGCAAGCTTACCATGAACTTGCGGCCCAGCGCAGGACTGTGTTTTCAAGCTCCTCGGCTCTTTCGATGCGGAAAGACGTGTGGGCATAACAACCGCAAGGCCGTCCGCTAGCCGGGCACGGTGGCGAAGAACTGCTTGACGTGCAGCTTCTTGGCGTGGCGCTTCGCTTGCCACAGATCGTAGGCAAGCTGCATCTGCAACCAGTGCTCCGGCGTGCTCCCGAACGCTTGGGCGAGGCGCAGCGCCATTTCCGCCGTGATGCCGGAGCGGCCGTTGAGAATCGACGAGAGAGTCTTGCGCGTGACGCCCAAGCCCTTCGCCGCCTCGGTCACGGTTAGATCGAGCGCCTTAAGGCAGTCTTCCCGAACTATCTCGCCGGGGTGCGGGGGATCATACATATCCATGGGTCTTTTCTCCTTTCGCTAGTGATAATCGACCAAATCAACGTCGGTTGCATTTTCACCATCGAAGCGGAACACCAGCCGCCAATTGCCCGACACCGAAACTGCCCACTCGCCCTTCCGCTCGCCCACGAGCGGATGCAACTGATAACCGGCAATGTTCATGTTCAAGGGGCTCGTCGCCGTCGCGAGCGACCCCAGCAGGCGGCGCAAGCGCTTCGCCAGTTGAGCGCTCACCCCTCGCGTGTCCCCCGAGGCAAAAAGCCGTTCCAGCCCCTTATGGCGAAACCGTACTATCATTATCGTGTAGTGTAACTACTCGGGTTACAAAGGTCAAGTCCCTTGTGGTGCTTGCATCCAGCGGATCACGGTCATCGCTTTCATGCGGGGGCCTTTCCTTCAATGACAAACCCAGGGTCAATTCGCAAGACGAATTGGCCGTGGCGACCTCCGAGTCATCCAACCTCAGGCGCCGTTTGAACGCGTGAATGCCATCACGAGATGCTGGGGGGGCTGGCGCAACGCAGGCTTGGAGCTTCCCACCTTGCGCAACTCGATCATCAAGCAAGTAGCGCGGACTACCGCTTCTGTGGTCCGCGGCTCTTCCCTGGCAGGCCCCACGCCGTAACATTGAGCCGCCCTCGTCAACGAAGAGCCGCACACCGCAAACCCGGCGGTCTGCATTGCAATACCGTATATTCTTGTTTTTTTAGCAAACATTTTTGTGTCCATGTTGAGAGTGGAACGTAGAGAGCAGAGACCCCTCATCCGCTTCGTACCTCAGCACCTTCTCCCCTGAGAGAAGGTGGGTAATTAAACGGCCCTCTCCGAGGGGAGAGGGTGGCCGAGGGACGAGGCCGGGTGAGGGGTCTCTTCGTCCGCCCACGAAGACTTGGTTGTGGCTACGCCGCGCTGTGCTACCGGCTCCGCTGTCGTCCCTCCGCATTGACCCCGGCGCCCGCCCAACGGCGTGCAAGGCCTGAAAGCCGCGGACCTTGGACAGCAGGTCCGCGCTACGGCCCTCTTCAGGTGGGCATCGCGTCCGCGTTGTAGGTTCTGTAAGCTAGGCTCACTTTTATATTGACAAAGCCTAGGAACTGTGGCATACAACTTTGGGTACTGTTGGCCGGCCCCCTGCAATCGGGAGGCGGGGCCGGAGATGGGGGGCAGGGATGGGGACGGCGCCGGCCAAACCTCGAGCGCACGAATTCCCCATCCCCCGCCCACGGCTTCTCGAACCACTCATGACCAACCCCTAATGCCTGATCCCCGAATATTAATTTGTCCAGGAGGTTTCAATGTCTCTCAATACAGAACCGCAAGTGAGCCCAGAGAATGGGAATGAGCATGTAGTGACCGCCCCCGGCGCGCCCGCAGCAACGACGCCGCAGCCCGAAGTCACCGCCGCCGTGGCCGACTTCCGGCGGAGATTCTTCACCGACTCGCGGTACGGACTTCTGTCGGCGCTGGGGGAAGAACCAGACGAGTACCGGCGGATGATGGAGGCCCTGCTGGAGGACTTGCAACCGCGTCAGGGTTTGGAAACCCACTTGGCGGAGCAGATGGGCGAAACGTTTTGGCGGATGCGGCGCGTCCAGAACATGCGGGACGGGTTGGCGCTGAGGAGCATTCAAAGGAAAGTGCAAGGTGAGGAGATGCGGGCGTTGACGGAGGCTTCCAAAGTCTTCGATGCGGTGGAACCGTTCGAGCGCCTTAAGGAAGCGCTGGCACGCCGCGGCCCGGGTCCCACGCAGGCGGAAATCAACGAGTTTGAAAAGAGCCACAAGGATAACTCTTCCCCACGAATGCAGGAATTCATCACGCTGCTGAAATCGCTGAATGAGCCGATGGAGGAGCCGGAGCGAAAGGCCGCCCGACGGGAAGCGCGGAAGCAACTCACCCCGCTGATGGAACCTTACGAGTCGGCTGCCTGGCAGTATGGGCGCAAAGCCGAGAAAGTCCGATCAACGGAAAATCTGGCCGCGCTGATGGCTCCGGACGATCATCACTCTGCCCATTTGCAAAGCTCCTGCTTGCGCCGGATGTGGCGCCTTATTAATGCCTTCGGGAAGGTCCGGCAGGGAATACTACAAAAAAAGATGTTAAAATAACAAGAACGAAGCCGGAATGTATATGAAAACAAACAAATGCAGGACAAAATGCCTGGAAAAAAATCGGACATTTATGTCTAAGATTCGGACATTTAGGTCTAACCGATACGAATCTTGCAGAAGGAAGCTGCTTGGTGACAATACTGTTCACTTAATGGGTTTCGGGGCATTAAGTGGAAAATAGTCATAAGGCGACCCCCTCACCCGTCCCGCCCCGGCTGGCGAAATCGCCGGTTGCGGTCCACCCTCTCCCCCAAGGGGGCGAGGGAAGTAAATTCAAATCACCTCTCCCCTCGCCCCCTTGGGGGAGAGGGCAGGAGTTCACGTTAGCGCGCTCCGAAATGTAGAAGCTCAAGGTGCCGGCTTCCAGCCGGCATTGGGCCACCAGGATGGCAGCGCTACGTTCAAATTAGGACAGCACAATTTGTTAGTTCAATTTGCTTTTTCGCAGCTCCTTTCGTGCATAATACAATAGACTTCAGTCCCAAATCATGGATGCCGTGCCCCAAAGTCCAAAATCCGTTCCCCGAGTTATGATCGTGGCAGGAGAGCGCTCCGGCGATATCTACGGCGCCGGGCTGGCGCGGGCTCTCCAGGCAAGGTTGCCGGGCCTCGAAGTCTTCGGGTGCGGTGGCGAATCCATGCGCAAGGCGGGTGTGGACACCTCGGTGGACTCACACCAGATCGCCATCGCCGGCATCACGGAAATCGTCCCGGGAATTCCCCGCGTCTATCGCGCTTTCCACCGGCTCCTCGATGAGGCCGATCGCCGCCAGCCCCAGCTTGCCGTTCTGATAGATTTCCCTGAATTCAACCTGCGGATGGCGCGGCAGCTCAAGAAGCGGCGAATTCCCGTGGTCTACTTCGTCAGCCCACAGGTTTGGGCGTGGCGCAAAGGGCGCGTCAAGAAGTTGAAGGATCGCGTGGCCAAGATGATCGTCATCTTCGATTTTGAAGAGGAGATTTACAAGCAGGCGGGTGTGCCCGTGGAATACATCGGCCATCCGCTGGTGGACATGGTGCGGCCACCCATGGCGCGCCAGGAATTCTTCACAAAAGTCGGCCTGGATCCATCCGTCCAGACCATCGCGCTGTTGCCCGGCAGCCGCCAGAAGGAAGTCATTACCAACCTGCCGGCAATGCTTGATGCCGCCACGCGCCTGTCCGCGAACCGGAAATTGCAATTCGTCGTAGCCGTGGCGCCAACCATTGATCTGCAATGGCTGGAAGCGACCCTATTGAAATGTTATGTGGGCCGCGCTATGGTCCGCCCCGCTGTCCACGCCACTCTTGACGCAATGGAACACTCGGACGTGTCAGTAGTAACGAGTGGAACCGCCACGCTGGAGGCCGCCATTCGTGAACGCCCCATGGTGGTTGTGTACCGTGTTTCCGCCCTGACTTGGCTGGTGGGAAGGCTTTTGGTAAATGTGCCCTATTACTGCATCGTGAACATCCTGGCAAAGAAAGAGCTTGTTCCTGAACTGATGCAGCACGATTTCAATGCCGCCAACGTGGCCACGCGGGTAGAATATCTACTTGATCATCCGGAAGCACGCGAAGAGATGATCCGGGGATTCCAAGCCCTGAAAACTCGACTGGGGAGCGGAGGGGCAATCGGACGTGCTGCGGACGCAATGGTGGGGGTAATCCAGGCTTTCCAGCCGCCGCAAAAAGTTGGCTAAGCCATCCCCAGACCCACGGAAATTGATTTTGACAGCATGCAACGCAGAAGTCAGCCTCACAATCCAACTGAAGGATTACATTTCCTGCTGGCCGCAGCACGAAAATTCGTCACGCGGCCCTAATCCGGCGGTTAATATGGAGTGGGGAAATGTCTGCGATGCATCAGTGTGGCGGAGATAGTCCCCGTGATACTCATTGTGAGATGAAGCAGGCGGAGTGAAAATTTTCCCGCGGGGTTGGTCGCGCCAACGCGAAGCGCACGCGGGGACGATTTCGCGAGGGGAGCCAAGAATGACTCGATTTAGATCCATGAACCTGGCGGCGTTTTCACGCACCGTGCGGTGGCATCGCCGCTGGATGGTTCAGGCGGGACTTTTGGGCGTGGCCCTGGCAATGGTTCCGGCGTTAAGCCAGGCGCAGCGCGGCGCTCCCCGGTTCGAAGTCAAGAATTACGTCATCAACGCGGAACTCCTTACTTCGCAACACCTACTGACCGCCAAAGCCCGCGTGGACATTGTCCCCAACTCCGATATCACCTCACTCGCATTTGAACTTCAAAGCAATCTGCGCGTCGAAAAGGTTGTGGATACCACGGGACAGGAGATTTCCTTCAAGCAGGAGGGACAGGCTCTGAACCTGTCGCTTCTCAACCCGCTGCCCGCGTCCAAGCCGGCTTCCATCACCGTGACTTACGGGGGAATGCTCAACTCCGCCGATGGGAGCCCGGTGGAAGGCATTAAGGTGGCGTATATTGGGTCCGAGGGATCCTACCTTCTCTATCCGGGCCGATGGTTCCCCGTCGCCGCCTACAGCGTCAATCGATTCTCCGCCACGATGAACATTACCGTCCCGTCGGATGAGACGGTGATCGCCTCCGGGAAGGCTGCCGCGCCGGTGCGTGAACCAGGAAAGGTCACCTACACCTACGAATTTGACAAATCCTCCTTTCCGGGAACGGTGATCGCAGGCCACTACGTGGTGCAGCCAGCCACCGCCGTGGGAGCCGATATCGCAATTTATTTCAAGCCCGGCCACGAGAATCTTGCCGCCAGTTACGGTGAGACGGCCGCCAGGATTTTGACCTTTTATAGCGACGTGTTCGGCCCGCTGCCCAGTGGCCACTTTGCCCTCGTGGAAATCCCCGACGATACGGTGGGGGGATATACCGCTCCCGGCGTAGTAGCTCTTGCCTCGCGCGCCATAACGAATCCCGTCAATTACCGGCTGTTGGCGCACGAAATTTCGCATCTGTGGTGGCGCTGCCTGGTGAGTGCCGCAACTCCGGACGACGCATTCCTGGATGAGGGCCTCGCCGAGTACTCAAAAGCTCTGTACATCCAGCAGACAGCAGGCGACGCAGCCTTTGAGGATTTGATGCGCGAGACGGAAGTTGGCGCGCTGACGCACGAGGAAGTGTCGCCCATTGCCCAAGCCGCGCAATTGCATGAATTCACCCCCGAGTATCAGTCGGTGGTTTTTGACAAGGGCGCCATGGTGTTCCACATGCTTCGCTGGGTGATTGGTGACGACGCCTTTCGCAAGACCCTGCGGGCAATGACGCAGCAATATGCCTGGAAATCCATATCCGCCGATCAATTCCAACGCCTGGCGGAGAAGGCATCCAAGCAGGAGCTGACCTACTTCTTCGCGCAATGGGTCAACTCCACTGGCGTGCCACAGTTCAAACGCAACTGGGCGGTCTACAGGCTCCCCAAGGGCTATCAGGTGGTGGGCAAGGTTCAGCAGGACCTGGATATCTTCCGTATGCCGGTGGAGGTTCGCGTGATGTGCCAGGGCTCCAAGCCCGTAACCCAGCGAATCGATATGGTCGGCACCACTGCGGACTTTACCATCGACACCCGCACCAAGCCGTTGCGCGTGTTGATTGATCCGGGCAGCCGCATCTTGAAATACGACGAAAAAACGAGATACCAGGTGGAGATGGCGCGCGCCGACCAACTGTCGTCGCAACAGGCCTATCTGGACGCGATCAAGCAGTATCAAGAAGTTCTGAAGATCAACAGCAACAGCTCGCTTGCTCACTACCGGATGGGAGAAATCCATTTCAAGCTCAGGAATTACAATGCCGCGATGGAGGAATTCCGGCGCGCGCTTGATGGCGATTTGGACCCCAAGTGGATTGAGGTGTGGTCAC
>CAYTMD010000046.1:0-20647 GCA_964438685.1 uncultured Acidobacteriota bacterium | reverse complement strand
CGACCTCACTCCGACCCAGCTTCGCAATCTGGAAAAATCGCTCGACCTCAAAGTCATCGACCGCACCCAAATCATCCTTGATATCTTCGCCCGCCGGGCCCGCAGCCGTGAAGGGCAACTTCAGGTGGAACTGGCGCAATTGAACTACCTGCTACCCCGGCTTTCCGGACACGGAACTTTGCTTTCGCGATTGGGCGGCGGCATTGGCACGCGCGGTCCCGGGGAACAAAAGTTGGAACTTGACCGGCGGCGCATCCGGCACCGTATACGGGTTCTGACCGAAAGCATTGAGCGCGTACGCTCGCAGCGTGCCCTGCATCGCGCCCATCGGCGGGACCAGAACCTTCACACCGTGGCCCTGGTGGGTTACACCAACGCCGGGAAGTCCACGCTCTTTAACGCCTTGACTTCCGCCGCAGTGATCACCTCCGCCCGCATGTTCGCGACGCTTGACCCCACGATCCGCGCCATGCCGCTTGACGCCCACCGCACCGCCCTGCTTTCCGATACGGTCGGTTTCATTCGCAAACTGCCGCCGCATCTGGTGGCTGCCTTCCGCGCCACGCTGGAGGAGTTGGAGGAAGCACGCCTGCTGCTTCACGTTACCGACGCCTCTGACCCGGAACACGACGCGCAAGATGCTGCCGTGGAAACGCTGCTGGAAGATCTGGGCGTTGCTTCCACACCCCGGCTGCACGTTTGGAACAAAATTGACCAGCTTGTGCCCGCGGAGCAGCGCCGGCTCGAAACGGCGGACCGAAGCGTTGCCGTCTCCGCTCAGACGGGCGAAGGATTGGAACACTTGCGCCAGATTATATCCGATGAACTGACCACCGATCCCGTAGTGGAAGCGGATTTTGAGCTTTCGTCGAGTGACGGAAAGCAATTGGCATTGCTGCATCGGGCAGGAACCGTGGTTTCCACCTACTACAAAGAGGGAAGAGTTTTTGTCCGGGCGCGCGTCCCCCAATCGGTGCTGGCAACGATGAAGTCCCTCATGGCAGAGGCCTTATGAGAGCGGTAAGTTATTGCTATTTCGAGGGGAAACCTGCTTGTGGAAATCTTTGTGGAAAAGGTGCGCCGGTTTCCCCTATCCTGAAAATTCGTGCCAGCCGCATTTTTCGCGGCCACGGCGAGGGCCTCAAGCGCTAACCGTTTATTTACAATAAGTTACAGACCGCCAGGCCTTGTAAATGAGGGGTAAATCCCACACAAAATCCGTTTGACACCGGAAGGGTTTCATGGATGGATTTTTGCACAATGATAGAGCATTTACGGCAAACGCCTCGCGTAGCCCTCACCTCCCCGGCATTCCGCATAAATTCAGCCTTTTCCGCCTCTAGCCTCTATTTATAGTTGATGTTCTGCTCACCGGAGCGCCGGAAACAAGGCGTCGATGCAGGACAATTCACGCTGGTTTGACAGACGTGTACGGGTGGTTTAGATTTGCTGTTTCTATTTCTGGCTGCCAATTTCGCATTACGGTTCGTGCCAAGGAGTGAGACCCCACCATGCTTGATTTGAATTTTGTCCGCGACAATCTGGATCTGGTCAAAGAGAAGATGCGTGAGCGCGGGCTTGCCGACGTGCTGCAGGATTTTGAATCCCTTGATTCCGAGCGCCGGAGGATGCTGCTGGAGGTCGAGGGACGCAAGGCGCGCCGCAACAGAGTTTCCGACGAAATTGCCACGCTCAAGAAGCAGAAGCAGGATGCGTCCGCGCTGATTGCGGAGATTCGCCAGGTGGGCGAGGAGATCGCAGAACTCGACAAGCAGGCCAAGGCCAGTGACGAGGCACTGCGCGAGGTGTTGCGGCTGGTTCCCAACATCCCACACTCCAGCGTGCCGGTGGGCCACAGCGCCGCTGACAACCCGGAAGTCCGTCGCTGGGGCACGCCGCGCGCATTTGATTTCGAACCTCAGGCGCATTGGGACTTGGGCCCGGCATTGGGAATTCTGGATTTCGAGCGCGCCACCAAAATCACCGGCGCGCGCTTTGCCGTCTACTCGGGAGTGGGCGCCAGGCTGGAGCGGGCGCTCGCCAATTTCATGCTGGATGTGCACACGCGCGAGCACGGATATACGGAAATCCTGCCACCCTTCGTGGTCAATTCCGCCAGCCTTTTCGGCACTGGCCAGTTGCCCAAATTCAAGGAAGACCTTTTCAAGCTTGAGGGCACGGATTACTGGCTGATCCCCACGGCGGAAGTCCCGGTAACTAATCTCTATCGCGACGAGGTGCTCGAGTTCGAATCGCTACCAGTGAAGCATTGCGCGTGGACGGCCTGCTTCCGCAGCGAGGCGGGTTCCTACGGCAAGGACACGCGTGGCATCATCCGCCAGCACCAATTCCAGAAGGTGGAACTGGTGAAGTTCACGGCCCCGGAAAACTCCTACGACGAACTCGAACGGCTGACCCACGACGCGGAAGACATCCTTCAGCGGTTGGAACTTCCCTACCGGGTTATTACGCTTTGCACGGGCGACGTGGGATTCAGCTCCGCCAAAACCTACGACCTGGAAGTCTGGCTACCCTCCGCCCGCGAATACAGGGAAATCTCCTCCTGCTCGAACTTTGAGGCGTTCCAGGCTCGTCGCGCCAACCTGCGCTTCCGGCGCGGAAAGTCCGGCAAGACGGAGTTGCTGCACACCCTGAACGGCAGCGGGCTGGCCGTGGGCCGCACCTGGGTGGCAATTATTGAGAACTACCAGCAGACCGACGGCTCCGTCATCGTCCCCACCGCGCTGCGTCCCTACCTGGACGGCCTGGAGCGCATCACGCCACAAAAAGGCCAGTAAGCGGAAATCGCGAATATATTTCTCTTGTGAGCAAAAGAGAACTGCTTGGCCTCAGCTTCGAAGGCATGATGGGGGCATGAAGAAGAACAAAATCAAGAAGCAATCCAGCAACTCAATGAGCGCAAGCGTCCGGAAAGAAATGGCGAAGCCGCGCATGTCCCTGTCCGCAAGAACGGCGGAACGGAAGATGAATTCCGCGCGAATTCATGAGCGGCCTAGCATAACCGTGCCCAGAACCGTCGACAAGATCGTCCCCTGAGCAGGCCCGAGCCGACCGAAAGAGGCGCAGATTGTCGTTGACGCGGCCGGCGCTCGGCGTCAAGACCTTCGAATTGAAAACGCATTAATTGACGAATACGGCGAGTAGGTCCAAACCTCCACATTTTACAGTCGCTTCGTAGGCGCCCCGGTAAGAGGCCAGCACCATGGCTCGCGGGTCCCGGCAGTTTTGTTCCTTGACCTCAGAGACTGACTCCGACTAAACCGTCACAATCCTGTTCTGGCCTTCGGGGGGGTTCATTCAGCGAGATACGAACTAGGGCTCAAGATCTTCATCCACAACGATCTTCAGGGCGCGAAGAAATTGGGTGTCTTGCGAGGTCAGGTGGAAATCGGGATCAGGGTGGGCGTCAGCGCTGAGTTTCTGGCGATGGACCAGGTTCACTTCGCCACGCTTGTTGAAGCCAATGGTGACTTCCAAAACCAGAAACAGGTCGTAACCAGCGTTGCGAATGCGCGACATGACCTCGGCAATACGGTCAGATTCGGAAAGGGATTCGTTGATGGCGTCTCCCAGTTCTTTGATCAGTCGCTTGAAATTATCGTCTAGCTCCAAGGGTCACCTGGCAGGTCAAGGCTGGCTTACAAGTTCAATTCTAGGGATGCCGTAGAGGTACGTCAAGACGAAAGCCTGTCGCTGCGCCCAACAGCATGAAATCGGCATGGATTCTCCAGTGCCAGTCCAATCCCTTTGGGCATTGTGCCGTGAAGGCGCGGCCGCAAGGGATCCCGATATTTGACTGAACCACGGTTTGTCCTTACCATAACGTACCGGAATCACAAGAGTCCGTGCAGGGGAGGAAGGAAGGCTTTGAGTCGACTCGGAAGTCTATTTCGTTATTGGGTTCTCAACGCGAAGCGGTTGTTTCACATGATCATCGGCTTGGCGTTTATGTTTTTGACGCTGATGGGCGCGTCGGTGACGTATTCAGAGTGGGTGGAGTACCGCAAAGCTCCAGAGGCAGGCCTGATCCACTTCAGCATGTTTGGGGGATTCACCATATTGTTGGCGATCCTTTGCCTTTATACTTTCCTGAAAGCTCGCAACGTCCATTGATTGCGACGTGGGCATAGCGTACGAGAACGCTCCACGCGTGGTTGTGACTGGACCTTATGACTGAACGACGCGACAAGGAGATCAAGGCGAAATTCACAACGGACTCGGGGTTGGAGCTCCACAGATTCTATTCGCCCGACGACCTTGCCGGCTGGGATTACGAGAAGGAGGCTGGTTACCCGGGTGAATCCCCCTTCACGCGCGGGGTCTATCCGTCGCTTTATCGCAGTCGCCTTTGGACCATGCGCCAGTACGCGGGTTTCGGTTCGGCGCGCGAATCGAATGCCCGCTATCGTTACCTGCTTTCGCAGGGGCAAACGGGGCTGTCGGTAGCTTTTGATCTTCCCACGCAGATTGGCCTGGATTCCGACCATCCCCTGGCGCGGGGCGAAGTTGGCCGGGTAGGCGTAGCCATCGACTCACTTGAGGACATGGAAATGCTCTTTGAGGGAATCCCTCTGGAGCGCGTCTCGGCGTCCATGACCATCAACTCAACGGCAGCGATTTTGCTGGCACTCTATTTCGCCGTAGCCGAAAAGCAAGGCGCCGATCTTACCAGGTTGTCGGGCACAGTCCAGAACGACATTCTGAAAGAGTACATCGCGCGGGGCACCTACATATTTCCGCTAGCCCCTGCCCTGCGCATCGTGACGGATATCTTTGCCTTCTGCCGCGAGCACGCTCCCGAGTGGAACACCATCTCCATCAGCGGCTACCATATTCGCGAGGCGGGTTCTACAGCCGTGCAGGAAGTGGCGTTTACCCTGGCCAACGCCATTGCCTACGTGGAGGCGGCTCTGGCCCGAGGCCTGGCCGTGGATGACTTTGCGCCGCGCTTGTCATTCTTCCTGAATGCGCACAACGATCTGTTGGAGGAAATTAGCAAGTTCCGCGCCGCCCGGCGGTTGTGGGCACGCATCATGACGGAGCGCTTCCAGGCCACGGACCCACGTTCCTGCATGTTTCGTTTCCACACGCAAACTGCCGGTTCCACCCTCACCGCTCAGCAACCCAATGTGAATATCGTGCGCGTCACCCTGCAGGCGCTGGCTGCCGTGCTGGGCGGAACGCAATCGCTGCACACTAACGCTCGCGACGAAGCGCTGGCCCTGCCCACGGAGGCATCCGCGCTGTTGGCGTTGCGCACGCAACAAATTCTGGCCACAGAAAGCGGCGTGACCAACACGGTTGATCCGCTGGCGGGCTCCTACGTTATTGAAAAGCTTACCAATCAAATTGAGGCCCAGGCGCAGGAATACTTGCGCAAGATTGAAGCGATGGACGGCATGGTGCGCGCCATCGAATCGGGCTACGTGCAGCGGGAAATCCAACAGGCGGCCTATGAGTACCAGAAAGCCATTGAGAGGGAAGACCGTGTGGTGGTGGGCGTAAACCGGTATGTGGACGGGACTCGCAGTTCTCCACCCCTGATGCACATCGACCCGGAGATCGAGCGCAACCAGGATGAGCGCCTCACGAAACTGCGCGAGCGCCGCGACTCCGCGCGCGTGGAGGCAGCACTCCGGGCCGTGGAGGAGACTGCCCGTACGGACCGAAACCTGCTGCCCGCCATCCTCGACGCCGTCAAGGCCTATGCCACCGTGGGCGAAATCTCCGATGCCCTGCGCCGCGTCTTTGGCGAGTATCAGGAGTCGGTGGTGATTTGATACTGCACCTCTTATTTGGTATGGTTCCGATATGGCGAAATGCAAGGTTCTGGCATTCCTGCTCTGCGAGAATGCGACTCGAGGCCACGATGGGAAGGTAATCCTGCATGGTCTGTTCGACAGGATCATCGCTCCGCGGTCTCCAAAAGATGATAAGCTGTTCTTTGTTTTCTATAAGGTTGTTGTCAAAGAACCGTGCACAGTTACATTAAAAGTGGTCGACCCAATGGGTCGTGAAATCCCTGGGAATTGGCGCGATTCAATCTCGCAGCTTGGTCCTATCCAATCGATTTGGGCTCTTACTACGAGTCTTTTTAGGGTGCCTGGAAATTATGGGCTCGGCTTAATGGAAGATTCGGAGCCGCTCTCGTTAGCGAGTACCCTATTGGTCGTCGATGAGGAGGGCAATTGATCCTATGGCTACTGAATTCGTAATGATCGAAACGCCTTGGAGCAAGCCTCTTGAGGACGCGATTGCCGCCGCGCCACGACTGGGCGCCCAGTTGGCAGATGACAAAGCTCTCCTCGGGGACAGCGACTTCTTTACGGGGAAATCGCTTGCCGAATTGGCCCGTGAACAGGGCGTCGGCCCAGTCAGGGACATCAGGGTTTTTGCGGGTGGGTTCCCAGATGACGTAGACGTGGATGAGTTGCTCGCTCAGCTTGAAGAATTGAGCGGCTCATAGGTTTCTTCCCTATGGATTGGGTTCTCCTTGATACCAACGTGGTAGTCTACCTTTTGCCTTCCCGGCCCAATACAAATGCCACACTTTACGAAAGCCACGTGGAAGGCAAGTCCACAGCGGTAGCCTTCGTTACCGTGGGTGAGTTGTATGTGTTGGCTGAGCGAAACATGTGGGGACCCACCCGAATGCTTGAGATGGAAACCCACCTTCGAACATCGGTCGTCATTCCCTATGATATCGACATTTGCAAGACATATGCGCGACTCAAGACTAGCTTGAAGACTCCTAGCGGATCAGCCAGAGTCATCCGCAGCAACGATTTGTGGATCGCCGCTTGCGCCGTGAGGCACGGAATTCCCCTCGTTACACACAATCGTCGCCACTTTGAAGGTATCCCAGGCTTGAACATCATCAGCGAGGCTCCGTAATGGCAGACAACCTCGATGGCGCACGCCCAGTCCTCGCTCGGCTGGCCGGCGCTTCCAGACAAGAAGAGAAGCGTCGCCGGCTTCAGGGTTTTCTCGCAAGTGAGACGCCCGCTTGGAACCCTGATGACCATATCGACATCGACGTGGTCGGCGGCGCCGCTGCATGGGTTAGGAAATTACGCGACGAGTGGGAAGAGAGCTTTAAGAAGCGTACTGGGACTGACAAGAAGCGATAACCATCCTTAGTCCTTCCCCAGTTTTGGGTAATGACTCATTCGATTTTGACGGCGCCCGACGCTGCCACCCCATGATCCCATGAGGGGATCGACAGAGGAACTAAACCCGATAAAGGACAATCAATGGCCACTCTAACTTTTCTCGGCGCGACCGGCACGGTAACTGGTTCGAAGTATCTGCTCGAAGCAGGCGGCGAACGCCTGATGATTGATTGCGGGCTCTTCCAGGGCGCCAAGGAGTTGCGGCTGCGCAATTGGAATCCACTGCCCGTGCCGCCCTCCAGCATTCAATGGCTGGTGTTGACGCACGCGCATCTTGACCACGTCGGTTACATTCCACGCCTGGTGAAGGACGGCTTTCGAGGCCAAATCCTGGCATCGTCGGCCACGGTGGATCTCGCCAAAATCGTGCTGCCGGATTCCGGACACCTCCAGGAAGAAGATGCGGCCTTTGCCAATAAGAAGGGATTCAGCAAGCACGCTCCTGCCCTGCCGCTTTACACCTATGAGGAAGCCATCAAGTCGCTCGAGTGCATGCGCGCGGTGAACGCTCTGGAGCCGCTGGAGATTTCGTCGCACTTCACCTTGCGCGGCTTCTTCGCGGGACATATCCTGGGCGCCCGCTTGATTGAAGTAACCGTCCGTGAAAACGGGACGACGAAGAGACTTCTATTCTCCGGCGACCTGGGCCGCTTCCACCAGTTGATCATTCCTGAGCCGGCGGTGCCTGAAGACGGGTTCGATTACATGCTGCTGGAATCAACCTATGGCGACAGGCTGCACCCGAAGGAAGACGTTGGCGGGCGCCTGGCTTCCATTGTGGAAAGCACGGCTGCCCATGGTGGGACACTGGTGATTCCTTCTTTCGCCATCGGACGCACGCAGGAACTGCTCTACCTGTTTCGCGAATTGATCGAGGCGAATAAGATGCACTCGCTGCCCATCCATGTGGACAGCCCCATGGCGATCGATGTCACCCATCTCTACCAGAAGCACAACGAAGACCACAGTCTCGAATTGGATGCCATGGAAGAACAGGGCATCCAGCCGTTTTCCCCGCCCGATCTGCACTTTGACAAGACCGTGGACGAATCCAAACAACTCAACGACGCGCACTTTCCCACAATTATTATCTCGGCAAGCGGCATGGCGACGGGCGGCCGCGTGCTTCATCACCTGGAACGCTGTCTGCCGGATCATCGCAACACGATATTGTTTGTGGGATTCCAGGCGGCGGGAACACGGGGCCACGCCATCCAATCAGGAGCCAAGGCGGTAAAGATGTACGGGCACGAGGTGAATGTGCGCGCGCGCATTGAATCCATTGAAAACCTGAGCGCCCACGCGGACTACGGGGAAATCCTTGCCTGGCTCAAGCGATTTAGCAAGGCGCCGGGCCGGACCTTTATGGTACACGGTGAGCCGAGAGCCAGCGAAGCGCTGCACCAGCGCATAGCGCAAGAACTTCACTGGGACGTCGCAGTGCCAACTTATCTTCAGAAAGTTACGTTGTGATATTCCTGCGTCAGTAGCGGCTTACTGGCTTGGCGAGCTTTGGGGAGGCCCGCCGGCAGGCGCCAGACCCAGCTGATCGGCGACTTCGCGCATGGCGGTTATGCATAACGTGATGTGTTCCTCCAGCGGCACGCCCAACTCTTCCGCGCCTTTGATGATGTCCAGGCGGTTCACGGATCGGGCAAAGGCTTTGTCCTTCATCCGCTTTTTTACCGACTTTGTTTCCAGGCTCGCAATCCTGTCAGGGCGGACCAAAGAGCATGCGGTAATGAATCCCGCCACCTCATCACAGGCAAACAGCACCTTGGCCAGTAGTGTGTCGCGTGGAACGCCGGTATAATCGGCATGGCCAAGAACGGCGCGGCGAATCTCTTCCGACACGCCTTTATCCTTGAGAATCTCGCTCCCCTTCAGCGGGTGGTCAGGAGCGGTCGGATAAACCTCGTAATCGAAGTCATGGATCAACCCGGTCACGCACCACTTCTCCTCATCTTCACCGAACTTCCGGGCATAAGCGCGCACGCATGCTTCAACGGCAAGCGCATGCTTCCGCAAACTCTCGTTTTTGGTGTACTCACAAAGAAGTTCCCACGCGGCCTCCCGATCCATAGCTGTCCCCTTTCCCCAAGCTGGTGATTATACGCCGCCGCTCCGCGCATCCCAAGCACGGGAGGGTAATGCGCATTGCACTGCCTCACGCTTTGCTCTACAATCCGTCGCGAATCCTTCCTCTTAGAAAGGCCGAGGACTACTAATGATGCCCAAATTGATTGCCCTTATTCTCTTGCTGGGCGCTTTGAGCAATGCCACTGCGCAGCAACACGCCAGGCGACCCGTTAAGTCTGCCGACACCGGCCCCGTAAGCGTGACCCGCTCGGCTACCCTGCAGATCCTCGTGGCCAGCGACGCGGTCAGTATCTTCAGCTATCTTTCCGATCAAGGAAAGCTAAGTGCGTGGCTGGCGGATCAGGCCATCCTGGAGCCGCAGTTTGGGGGCAAGTACCACCTCCGATGGAAGGCTCATGACTCAGTGGACGGCGTGGTAACTGAATTTACGCCCGCCAGCACTCTGGCCCTCACCTGGAAGCATCCCGCGGATGATGTGGAAACCCAAGTGCGGTTCAAGCTCTCTCCGCAAGGGGGGCACACACTCGTGGATCTGGAGCAGCAGGGGTTCACCTCCGCCACAGATCTCGACAAGGCTGTGAAATCCTGGGTCTTTTATCTGGAAAATTTGAAATCCGTCATCGAAAACCAAACCGACCTTCGCCAAGCCGCAGCCAGGTCGTCCGCTCACTCTCCGACGCATGCGCGGGCAAAATAATTGGGTGTGGCGCACACCGTCGTTCCGCGCAGATCGTGCCCGTGCTATGTAGCGGCGGGTTTATCCCGCCACTCCCCAACCATTTAAACAGCGGATGGCGGGGTAAACCCGCCGCTACGAATGCCGGGAAGGATTCCCTAATTTGGGCTACCGTGCTTATAGACCACGCCCTCCTTCATCACAAAGTTGACGTCTTCAAGTACGTGGATGTCAGACAGCGGATTACCTGAGACGGCAACAAGGTCCGCAAGCTTGCCTGGTTCCACCGAACCGATTTGGCTCTTCATGTCGATCAATTCCGCCCCGGAAACAGTGGCCGCATGCAGCGCTTGGGCGGGCGTCATACCGTATTTCACCATCAGCGGAAATTCCTTTGCCGGGTTGATCGTCCACTCAAACCCGCCCACGTCCGTGCCGAAGGCGATTCTCACCCCGGCCTTCAGAGCCCGGCGAAACGTCTCCGCGTGAATTTCCACGCCCCCTTCCCATCCGGGAAACCCGGCCGCCTGATGAATCTCTTCCGCGTAAATGAAAATGTACAGCGTCGGCACATACCAGATTCCATGTGCCGCCATTGTTTTCAGGTCATCGTCAGTAATGTAGGCGCCGTGCTCGATGGTATCCACGCCCGCCGCCACTGCATTGTGCACCCCTTCCAACCCGTTGGCGTGCGCTGCCACCTTGTGATGTTGGCGATGCGTCTCATCCACAATGGCATGCAGTTCGTCAGGAGTGAAGGTGGGAATGCTGTGCACCACGCCGCCTGCAGTGGACACTTTCCGGTCGGCATACACTTTGATCCAGTCGGCCCCATTGCCAATCTGCTCACGAACCGCTCGGCGGCATTCGTCAGGTCCGTCGGCCACCTGAACGCCGTGCGGCAGCTTCAAAGCTGGATCATAACCCAGTATTGCGTAGGCGCCTGTCACGTCGAGCGCGCGCGTCGCCACCACCATGCGCGGACCGGGAATGACGCCCTGATTGATGGCATCGCGAATAGAGACGTCCGCATAGTAGGCGCCCTCGGTTTCCACATCGCGGATGGAGGTGAAGCCGTAATCCAAGGCGCGACGTGCGGCCTGCGTTCCAAGGATGGTCCGGTAAGGCAGCGACCACTTCAGAATCTGCTCATCGTACTGCCCCGGCTTCTGATCGCCTTGTAGTAGGACATGCGTATGCGTGTCGATGAGTCCGGGCAAACAGGTTTCCGCCGACAGGTCGATAAAGGCTGCACCAGACGGCTTGGCAAAATCCGGCGTGTAGTTGGTCACGGTACGGAACTTTCCTCCCATAATTTGCACCAGCGCGTTCTGGCGCGGCGTATCCGATGCCTCGTCAATCAGCACGCCGCAGCGGATGAACGTCGTTTGCTCACTTTTCACGGCCTGTGGCGCTGGCGGCTGGGCCGCACTCGCCGGACGGCAGAACGCCGCGAGCAAAACGGAAACCGCAAGAACACGGGGCATTTTTGAACGTATGTCGTAGTTCATCAGGTCCTCCGGATTGAACGGTGCACGGGTTGGAAGGTGGGAGTATATCAAAGGATGCGGTGACGCAGGAGCGGCAAGCCTCGTGCCTGCCCACACGCAACGTGCCGCGGCCGGACCGCCCGCTCCCGCTTCGCGCGTGCAAAATGCCCGCGCCATGGCAGGCGATACGCCGGTGGGTAAAAACTATGCAGTGCTTTCCGGCACGGGCGGGCGTAAAATCTTTTCCCCGGCGACCACTAAGGTTGTGCGGGGCGGCGAAGCCGCAATCAATGAGGGTGCCAGCAGCGCTGGCCCTGGCCGAACGCCGTTCGGCCCGATGCATTGCGCCGATTTTGCAGACTGGGCACAGGGAGTGTATTGAATGAACATTGATCTGAATTTGCAGCACCTGCCGCTTCTTCCACACAAGAGAGATTTTCGGATTGGCGCCATTGGAGCAGGCTTTATCATGCGCGATATTCATCTCGTCGCATACAAGAATGCGGGCTTCAACGTGGTGGCGATTACCGCCAAGGACGAGGAACAGGCGCGCGCCACCGCGGAGTTGCGAGGAATCCCCAAGGTCCATAACACGGTGGAGGAACTTCTGGCGGACGACCAGATTGAGGTTCTTGACATCGCGGTTCCGCCCTTGGCGCAACGGGCCATTATACTCGCGGCGCTTCAGCACAAACACATTCGTGCCATCCAGGCGCAGAAACCGCTGGCGATGAATTACGGGGAAGCGCAGGAAATTGTGGCGGCCTGCGAGCGGGCAGGCGTGCCCCTCGCGGTGAATCAAAACATGCGCTATGACCATTCGATCCGCGCCCTCAAAACCGTGCTGCGGCGCGGCTATTTGGGAGAGCCCATGCTCGCCACTATTGATATGCGGGCAATCCCGCACTGGCAACCGTGGCAGAAGGATTACGGCAAGATCACGCTGGCCTTTATGAGCATCCATCACCTGGATTCCTTCCGCTATCTCTTCGGCGATCCCGAGTATGTGTATGCCAGCACGCACCAGGACCCGCGCATGGACTTTCCCCACCGCGACGGCATTGCGCTCTACATCCTGGAATACGCCAATGGAATGCGCGCAACAGCGTGGGATGACACGTGGACGGGACCCTCACGCGAGGGCGCCGCGTCAGACATCTATATTAAGTGGCGCGTTGAGGGAACGGCAGGGATGGCGGAAGGATCGATCGGATGGCCGCACTATCCTGCCCGCGTTCCCAGCACCATTCGCTTCACCACCCAGCAGGAACCCGGTTACTGGTTTTCGCCCACGTGGCCGCAAGTGTGGTTTCCTGACGCCTTTGAAGGCACCATGGGAGAACTGCTGTGCAGCCTGGAAGAGCGCCGCGAGTCCGTCCTCAACGGGCGGGATAACCTCAACACGCTGGCGCTGGTGGAAGCCTGCTACCGTTCGCTTGAGCAGCACCGCCCGGTGCGGCCAGCAGAAATCAAGGAGGAAAACGCATGAAACTCGGACTCATTAATTCCGCCTGGTTGGGCTCCCCCGTGGGGACCGCGCTAGGCATTCATAAAACCAAGGAAATCGGGTTTGACACCATCGATATTTCCGCCGATCCCATGGACATTGATATTAAAGAGCGCAAGTTGATCAAGGACACTTGTCGCGAAGTCGGGTTGCCCGTCATCAGCGTCTGCTGTTGCGCGCTGGGGATTGCGGACTTCAATGGACCCGTGCGCAGGTTCCACATTGAGCGCGTTAAGAAACATCTGGACCTTGTCTATGAGCTGGAGGCCAGAAACCTGCTGCTGGTGCTCGGAGAATACATCTGGCAGCAGGAAGTCATCACTCCCCGCGACCAATGGAATTGGGCCGTGGAGGCCATGAAAGAATGTGGCGACTATGCCAAAGGATTGGGCGTCGAAATCGCCATCGAACTCGAGCCGTTCCATCAATCCATCGTGAATACGCTGGCGAAAATGGTGACCTTCCTGGATGACACGAATCATCCCGCCGTGCGCGCGAATCTGGACATCTCCCACCTGGCGCTGGCACATACACCCGCGGGAGACATTCCCAAACTGCAGGGGCGCATCGCCCACGTTCACTTCTCCGATTGTGATGGAAAGGTGCATGGCGATTTGCCGCCGGGACGTGGAGTGGTGGATTTCCGGCCCTACCTCGCGCAACTGAAGAAGATCGGATTTGGCGGCGTCGTCAGCATTGAGCTCGAATATTCACCCGAACCTTCGAAGATTGTCGACTGGGTCACGGAAGCCTACCGTGAAACGAATAAGTTAATGCAGGAAATTGGAATTCGCGGGTAGCGCGGCGGTGGACTCGGCAAGCATGCCAAGTGTCAGCGCACCATAGAGGTCGTGGTGTGACCGGATGGATCGGTCATGCTATCCCAATTCCTGCCCCTCCGTGACCTCTGTATTGCAATACGGTAATAGGTTGCGGCTCTACCGCCCTGCATTGTTCTGCTCCAAACCCATCCTGGTTATCGCGCATCGAAACGAGTGGGCAAAGTCTGCGCGCCTGGTCGTTGGAGGTATAGGCAAGGCCTGCCCATTCGCAGAGGCAGCAAGGCGCATGGATGAGTGTGCATGTAACTAATCCATTGAAACGCTTGAGCAAGTCACGTTGGGGAGAATCTGGCCTGTGAATTGCGTGGTTCCTTGATGACGATCGGATACGGTCCGGAGAAAGTGCCAGCCGCGGCACCTTTGTAAGCCATTAAGGCGTTAGAGGAGATGTCCGACGGGCGGGACCGACTCCGGATTTAAGTCCTCGTCAGAACTGCCGATTGTATATCGTGAACACTGGGAGCAGCAATGGTACGTTGCCCCGTACCCACTGCTGTCACGCCAAACCGGGCACAGCCAACCGGCGTTGAGTCGCCGGCAGACTGAACTCTTGCTCAACACCCTCGGAGGTGACCAGTGTCAGTATCCAGTGTTTCCTCAATAAGCAGCTCCCTAACAGAAGGCCTCGCGAATTGGGCCAGTTCGATGAAAAAGGTCCAATCCGAATTCAAACAACTGGGTCAGGATCTCCAATCCGGCAACGTAACCCAGGCAGAGTCCGACTACACCACGCTGACCCAGGACTTATCCAGCTTCTCTTCCACCAGCACAAGTGCCGCCAGCACAGACAGCAGTACCAGCTCATTGGCCGATGCGCTCAATACGCTGGGACAGGATCTCCAATCTGGAGATTTAACCGCAGCTCAGTCGGACTTCAAAACGGTCCAGAATGATCTGCAGCAGACGAGCAATCAAGCGCCGCCACCACCACCGCCGTCAAGCGACGCGAGTACCTCCACATCGGCCAGCGCCATTCTCAAAGAGTTGAGCGCTCTCGGGGACGATCTCTCGTCGAGTGACCTCACTTCGGCCCAGACAGCGTACACGACTCTCCAGCAAGATCTCTCTCAGCTCGGTGTGAGTACGCTCACGTCGCAACTGGGAACCGGGCAGGTCAGCCTGTCCGGCTGATTCACGTCACACCATACTCACGAAACCACATCCAAGGGGTCGCGGGCCGAAGCTGGCCCGTGGCCCCACCCCCATGATGGCGGGTCGATTAAGGCACTCGCTGTCGGAACATGGCTTGGTTGCTAACACCAGGCGTCTACGGACTCAATCATCAAGCATTCTGCGCGTGGGTAAGGCACCCGCCGGCCATTCTTTACAGTACCTTTACACAAAAGCCACTGGTCCTCACAATCCCTTTACATTAGGGTGATGAACTGGTAAAGCGGCGAGTGGCTGGACCGCGATTCATTACGGGCCTGGACCTTACTCCCAGTAGGAACCCAGGCCATTTAATAACGTCCAGCCGCTCCCGCCTGCTCGCAACACTTGAGGGGCATTGCCTGCAAGCCACAAGTAATCCCGCGCGTTAGTATGCTCTCCCAGTTAATTCTCTACATGGGTGGGGAAGGGCCATAGAGGTTGTAGGGGCACAAGGCCTTGTGCCCCCACATTGTGAATTGGAGATGTCCGTCCATTCATTGTAAAAGGCTAATGGGACGGCGCGCTAGTTTGCGGGAGAAGTCTTCCCTCCCCCAAAGGTCTGGTGATAATTCGGATACGGCGGTTTGTGGTAGACCGGGATCGGATGCTTCGCCAGTTCCTGAAGCAGCAGGTCGACGGTCTTTTCCAATTGGGGATCGTGACCCTCACGCACGGCCTGGGGATCGAGATCAACCTCCACATCGGGCGCTACACCGTGGTTCTCGACTTCCCAAGCATTATTGGGAGTCCAGAAACCGCGGCTGGGCGCTGTCACTGAACCGCCATCCATCAGCTCTGCGCTGGGTCCGGCGAAACCCACCAGGCCGCCCCAAGTGCGCTTGCCCACCAGCAGTCCGATGTGCGCCTGGCGGAAGTGCCAGGGCATGGCGTCTCCGCCGGAGCCCGCATATTCATTGATGATCATCGCCTTCGGGCCCTGGATTAAACTGACCGGCGTGGTGGTATCTTCGCCATCCCGCATGGTGCGGAAGTTCATCAGCGTGCGGCGCAGATAGTCGAGGATGTAATCCGTGTTGATGCCGCCGTGATTGAAGCGCTCATCAACAACCGCCCCCTGCTTCCCCGCCTGCGAGAAAAAGTAGCGATTGAAGGAGGCATATCCGCCCATTGATGTATCCGGCAAATAAATATAGGCGAATTTTCCGTGGCTGAGTTGATCCACCTTGCGGCGATTGCCCTCCACCCAGGCGGTTTTGCGCAGCGCAGCTTCACTCGCCACGGGAACCACCGTGACTTCGCGAGAGCTGGTGCCGCTGGGATCCGGTCCGACGCGCAATACCACGGATTGATTGGCGGTCATTTCGAAGAAGCTGAAGATGTTGCTGCTCCCACTGACGTCGCGTCCATTCACAGCCAGCAGGTAATCTCCCTCGTTAACGTTGACCCCGGGCTGCGTCAAGGGCGCGCGCAATTGCGGATTCCAGTTTTCACCATCATAGATGTGAGAAAAGCGGTACCGGCCGTTCTCGATGCGGTAGTCAGCACCCAGCAATCCCACCGGGACGGCCTCAACCGGCGGAGTTTCACCACCTACAACGTACATGTGACCTACCGTGATATTGCCGAAGGCTTCCCGGAAGATGTAATTCAGATCGCCTCGCGACGCCACGCCCGCAAGGTAGGGCTCATACACTTTTTCCGCGGCCTTCAGGTCGAGGCCGTGGAAGTTTCCATCGTAAAAGAAGTCGCGCTCCAGGCGGAACGCTTCGTGATACATCTGCCGCCACTCCACCGGCGGGTCAACGCGAACTTCCATGCCCGCAATATTCAGAGCCTTGGGGCCGGATGCCGCGTCAGGAGATCCCTTTGGAGCGCCACCGGAATTGGGAATGGATGCAATGAACCACGACGGCGCACCAGCGCCCCCACCGGCTGTGCGGTAGAGCATCTTCTCGCTGTTGGCCGATACGATGAACGCCGAGAGGCCGTCCATCACCCTGTCGGCTTTCCGCGTTTTCAGATCGAACCGGGACACCGTGACCCCGCCCGCGCCTCTCATTCGTCCCATGGAAGAAGACGCATCCTCGATAAATACCGTGCCTTCCTTGCCGGGCTGCAACTGCAAATAGTGTTCGGCAGGAAGCGGCAACGCCAGGATTCGCTGTCCGATCTTTTCGAAATCAACTTTCACTACGGGAGGAGGGGTGGCCTTTCCCGGGCCTTCACCTTTGGGAGATTCGGGCTTGGCTCCCGTTTCCTCATCACTCTCGGGAGCAAGCGGTGAGGGCAGGTCTTTGCGCAAAACGGTGATGTAAACGCTGCTGGACACCGGGCGGTTCATGCTCATCATGGAACCATCGAGCGTGGGGCCGTCATCGGTGCTGGCCAACAAATAGAGATACTTCCCGCTCCTGTCGAAGACCGGCGAGAATGAATCGCTCATGCCGTCGGTAACACGGTGGCTCTGGCCCGTTTCGAGTGAATACAGGAACACCGAGCGCATGTGGCTCAACTCCTGCTGGGTGTAGGCCAACCACTTGCTGTCGGGCGACCATGCCAGACGGGAATTTTGTTCCCCCTCCGCAAAGCGGTCGCTAAATACCTTCACGGGCTTTTTGTTTTCGAGATCGACGTACCAGATGTTCAAACGCTTGTCCGCATAGGCAATCTTCTTGCCGTCTGGCGACCAGAAGGGGACGAAAAAGAACGACCCGGGACTCCCGAGGTCAATCTTCATAACCTCACCGAGCCCATTTTGATTCTTGATATGGAGGGCGTATTCACCGGATTCATCGGAGAAATAGGCGATGCGGTCTCCGTTCGGCGACCATGCCGGGCTACGCTCATCCACGCCCGGCGTATTCGTGATATTGCGAATATCGCCTTTTTCCGCGGGCACGGTGAGAATCTCGCCGCGAGCCTCAAACACGGCGCGTTTCCCGGTGGGCGAAATATCGGCGTGCTCAATTCTGCCGGCAACATTGAGGAAGTGTGCCCGCATTTCCGGCAGGTCCGCCTCCACGCGAATATCAAGTTTGTGGTCTTTGCCGGATTTCAGATCATAAAGATAAAGTGAACCGAATTGTTCGATGACGAGTGCTCCGGGTCCCGCGCTGGCATACTTAAAATCGAAGCCGTCGTTCTTCAGCACCTTGGCAATACTTTTGGTGCGAGTGTCGTAGCTGAACAGGGTGATGGGGCCCTGGCGGTCCGACAGGAAGAAGATGCGATGATCCACCCAGATGGGATTGAAGTCGTTGGAATTGTCGCGCGGAATCTTGGTGATGCTGGAATCCTTCAACTGTGCGATCCAGATGGGAGAAGTGCGCCCGCCGCGGTAACGCTTCCAGATTTCAAACGCGTGATCGAGCGGTACGTACGCGATCTGGCTTCCATCGGGCGAATAAGAACCCTCGGCGCCTATGGGGAAAGGTAACTCGGTGGGAAACCCGCCATCACGCGAAACCGTGAACAGCCGGTTGAAGCTGTCGTAGCTGTTGCGGTTGGATGCGAACAGTATCTGCTTTCCATCGCGCGTCCACCCCACCACCGAATCCACTGCGGGATGATAGGTTATTCGCCGCGGCACGCCACCGCTGGCAGGAATAATGTAGACGTCGGAGTTTCCGTTATACTCACCGGTAAAGGCGATTTCGGTGCCATCGGCCGAAAATGACGGCTTCGACACGGTTCCGACCCCACTGGTCAGCCGCTTGGCCACACCGCCCTCGCGGGGGACAATCCAGAGTTCACCCGCATAAACAAACGCAATCTGCGTGGCATTGAGTGTGGGATGCTGCAAAAGCAACGGAGGGGGGGCCTCCGCAAGGCAAACACTTGCCGTGATAAGTGCAAATAGAAGAGCTAGAATCCGAGACATTCCTAAATCCTCCAAACTTGGGGAAGACCCTCTGCAATAAAGTAGCTTCGTAGATAAATATACGGCTATCCCTCATCCCCATCGGCACGCGATTATAACAGCCTGGCGGAAAAGTCGCACATCCGGCATTGTCCCCTAAATCCCTGCCCTCTCCTGGGACAAATCTGGCGCTTCAAACTCGAACTTTTCGATCCTCGAAGTCAGCAAATTGATCCATCTTCTTAGCGCGGATTGTCGATAATCGATGTGGGGGAGTGTGGGCGGCCCGGCTAATAGAGAAAGTCCTGGTCCGCCACCCCATTCCACCTCGGACTTTGATCATTTCTCGCCGACCATAACTTTTCACTCGCCACCTTCATTTCCAACAACTCCCTTTCTTTTCAACAACATCATGGAAAGAACGATATAACTCGTTTGTTTTCATGCATATCATGGAAAGGCGAAAAGCAGACATATTTTCTATATTTGTTTTCAATAACTTAGCGAGAATTAACCTGAATTTTTACCCCTTTTTTTTCTGTGCCCCTGGCCGCCGGTGGATGAGCAACTCACTTATTTTCAATGAGATACAATTTTTGAAAACCCCCGCCTTTTATCGCTAACCCCTTTTGTTTCTGATACATCATGGAAAGACGAGACCATGTTTTTCCCACCGGCTCCCGAATTTCAGGCTAACTCGTTTTATTTGTGTAATATATGGCTGTGGAAGATTTTGTCGCTTTATCGCTAACCCATTTATTTTCAATCATATCTTGGAAAGCCGCAGCGATAAGGCCATCGGATCATCGGGTCATCGGGCCATTTAGAACCAAGTCCGTGCTCAGCCAATGGGCCGATAAGCGGATAAGAGGATTGTCGCAAATCGACAAACTATCCAGAGCGACATAAATGTTTGCGCATCCGGTTGTAGCGGCGGTCTCCGACCGTCGTCGTCCCGATAGATCGGGACGCTACAGTTTGTGTCGCTCTGTATAGCCGTAAGCTGGAGCCTTCCGTCCTTTCTGCTGGCGAGTGTAGCGTGGACCTGTCTTCCCGGTCCGCGGCTCTTCCGCCGGGGCATGTAGCGTAGTCCTCGTGGCCTAGTATACACAAGATGATTACCCGTGTCAAGAGCCATTGGGCTACACGCGGCAGCCTATTGATCAGCAGGGAGGTTGGGGCAAAACACCAGGAACGGAGATCCAAGATATGGGGAAGCCCGAAAGAAAAGATGTAGTATTATCCACGGCGCCGGGCAGCGAATTCGACTTGCCAGGGAGCCCGATGCGCACTCTGCTGTAGCGGCGATCTCCGATCGCCGGCTCTTCGTGGCACGGGCGTCCCGCCCGCGTCCAGTCATGGCCAGGACCTGTCCCGATACATTTGATCGGGATGGCCATGCCACAACAGATTCCGGCGCTCCCCGCCAAAACGGGGCAGGTGCCGGTCGGCGGTCGGAGACCGCCGCTACAACCGCAGCATTGAGGTTTTGCCGCTTTGACCGAGATTGACGCCCAACTTGCGCTAAATCTTTCCCGCCGTTTCCGGTTGATCCGGCAACTGGGAGCGGGCGGCATGGGCGCCGTCTACCTCGCCGAGCAGATCGCGGTGGGCAACCGTCCGGTGGCGCTCAAGGTCTTGAGCCGCAAGCTGCTGGATGATCCTGAATTTCTGCTGCGCTTTCAGAATGAAGCGGCTTCCACGGGCCGCATTCATCACGCGAATGTGGTCACGATTTACGAATCCGGCCAGGCTGATGACGGCACGCCCTACATCTCCATGGAGTTTCTGGAAGGGGAATCTCTCCGCCAAGCCCTCGCGCGGCGGGGAGCACTTCCCGTGACCGAGGTTGCGGAAATTCTCCAGC
>CAYTMD010000045.1:0-20848 GCA_964438685.1 uncultured Acidobacteriota bacterium | reverse complement strand
AATCCGCAGCCTTCCCACCGTAGGAATCAAAATCTATCTCCGACAGGCTCCTAGGGTCGGGTACAGGGCACATAACGGGGAGACATGCCCGTTTTGTTCCTGGAAACAAAACGGGCAACAAAGCCACTCGATATTCCTGTTCAGCCTCGGCATATTGACCTTTTTGGTAGAGTTCCCCTCCCCACACCACGTGCTGCGGCACTTGGGCCTGCCGAGCCTGCTCGGCGGGAGCAACGGTCGCGGGCTTCGTTACCTTTGCGCTCTTGAGCGCACCAATTAATTCGTCCTCGCCGCTCGCCAAGCGGACCTCCTGAAGGTAGTCATCCGTGGGGTCAAAATCGATTCCGCGTTCCTGTACCAGCGTGGCAACACGGTGATTTGGCACCTGCCCCGCGAGCAGGGTAATAACCTGCACCTGGTTCAGCGGCTTCTTGGCGCTGGTGGACACGGACGGTTTGGCCTCAAGTAACGCTTCAAGAAATGCCTCGCTCGCGCCTGCGGCCTTGAGGGCTTGGAGAAAGTCCTCCGCCGTGGCGAAATCAATCCCGCGCTGCTCAATCAGCTTGGCGCCCGAATCGTCTCCGAATCCATCGCGCACCATGCTCGTGACCTGTTCCTGGGTGAAGGGCTTTGCCGGGATCCCAGCGATGCCGGGACTGGTTCCGGCAGTCGTAGCGCCGGCCTTGAGGTCGGCACAGGCCCGGCCCAGCAGCGCTGGGCCGGGCCGAACGCTGTTCGGCCCTACATCTGTTGCTGACCTCAAGGTCAGCGCTACGCCGCCATGGCGAGGTAAACTCGCCGCTACATTGCGGGTGCCGGGCAGGTGCCCGGCGGGTGCCGACCTCCCGACGTTGTCGGGACAGGTCTCGGTCGGCGCTACATTTCTCTGCCGCACCCAAGCAGACTGGGCAAAGGGCAATACTGTCGCCACCATAAGAAAACTCAGCGTTTTGGGGAATCTCATGGCCACCTCGCGCGGCTGTCGGGTTCTTGTGGAGCGCCGCCGTTCCGGCGGCTTCTTCCGGTGCCGGCAGGATGCCAGCGTTACGCAAAAATCATGTTATGCGGCAGAAACGATGGGCAGATGCTACTCCAATCGAATGGAATTACTATCCTTGCTGCACGGGCTTCACCGCAGCAGCGCGGAGGCTCAGAGAAGCAAGAGAAAGTCAAAAGGCAAAGCGCAAAAGGCAAAAGTGAATAGCCGCAGGTTTCGAGCCTGTCTACTGTCTGCCGTCTACCGTATTCTTTCCTCAGCGCCTCCGCGCCTCTGCGGTGAATCCTCCTGGGGTCGCAGCCGGCCCGGACAGCATTTTTCTTGACAAATCATAGGCTACAATGTAACCTATCTAACAGGTAAGAAAGAGGCGCCCCCATGTCCCTGTCAAAGCCCCGAATCATGACTCCGGCCCGCCGGACCTGCAACTGCCGCAACGCCCGGAAAATCTACGCTTCGCGATGGAGATGGAAGACCATGCTCATAATCAGCGACTGCGCCGCAACGCCCGAAGGGCTCTCCGCGACTCCGAGCGAAGCCTAGAAGCTGCTGAAAACAATGGACCGAGCCAAAGCCAAAATATTGTAAAGCTGACAACTTATTGAAATTAAATGCCTTACCTAAAATTCCCCTAATGTTATAGGAAATAAAGGTAGATAGCCGACGCATGCCCACGGGGGGATTCAAAATTCAAGATTCAAAAACAATTGCGGATTCAAAATTCAAGACCCCGAATCCCACGGTTTGGTCCGTGTTTCCCCATTCTGCGGGGCGAATCCTGAGGTGAATCTTCTCGAATTTCTGTAAGGGGTGTGAAATTGAATGCGTGACCAGGTTCGGTGAGGGTAGCCGGAAGGTGATTGTCGGCGCGTCGACACAGCCTTGGGGGATTCAAAATTCAAGATTCAAAATTCAAGGAAAACATCGGATTCACGACTCAAGGCACAACAGGTAAGAATCCGGCATTCCCGGATACGGCGTTGACGGAACCAAAATTCCGAATTCAAAAGCGCGCTCTACCAGACCGTCAAATCTTCGGTCAGCTCAAGGGTCAGCCAGCCTTCCTGGGGGAGAACCTGGACCGGCAGTCCCCGCAACCAGACGGAGACTTGGAGGCTGATGCGGTCCTGCGGGGTCACTTCCAGAATGCTGTAGTCAATCCCCAGTTCGAAGACACGGGCAAACGCCACGTGCACATGGTCACCGGTGGGGATTTGGGTCGGCGCGGGGTCCGCACCCTTCAGGAATTCCACCGCCTTGACGCCTCCGCCACTGATCGCGGCGTGCAGGCTGGCACGGATTTTGGCATTCACATTGACGCGGATTTCAAAATCGGGATGGTCGTGCAGAAAGGTTTCACCCAGGTCCACCCGCAGGTAGACCGCCTTATCGCTGTACCCGTAATAGAGAGCTTCCACCAATTGAGCGACGCCATGCATCGAGCCGGAGCGATAATCGGGCTGACAGAGTCCTGCCCCCAGCCATTCGAAATAGGTCGTAACCCGGCCATCGATCGTGGGATTGATGGCCGCCGAGGGCGCTACCGTCAGCGCATGTACCCGCGGGCGCTTAATGGGCGCGGCCAGGTCATCAGTCGGAGAGCCGCCCAGCAGCCGGTAGATGTTGCTCAAATGTTTGCGATAGAGCAGGTCAAAGTCATCATCGTTGGCAGTGGAGTGCTCCGGCCCATACCACCAGCACCAATCGCTTCCCTCGGCCACCCACAATTCCTGCTGCGCCAGACGTCGGTTTTCGGGCGTGACTTTGGGACTATCGGCATTCTTGGCGTAAAAGTCGCGAGCATCGCTCAGCAGGTCCCAGGCACGATTGTCCTCTTCCGCGCCAATCCAGATGTCGTAATTGGCGTTGATCCACGAGCCGGGAACGATGTGGGACAGGGAGCCCTGTTCGGTGACCTGCAGCGCCTCACTGGCGGTCACGGCGCGAAGCTCCGGGTCAGCCGCCACACGCTCATAAAAAGCCTTGAGGAATTCCCGCCCATTGCCGGGGAAATATTCCCAGGCATTCTCGCCGTCCAGAATCACCGAAACAACCGCAGGCCGCTGGCCCGTGCTGCGCCCTGCCGCTTTGATGCGCTGGTGCAGGTCGGCCGCGGCCGCCTGGGCGTCCATCCGCGAGTAAACAAATCCAATCAAATCGGAAAGCTGGTGATCACGGAAAAAGAGCGAGATGGGCTTTCCCCCGGTGGAAAATACTTGGGGGCGATAAAGCTCTTCACCACCCTGCAGAGTCCCATCGCCGCGGCGGTAAAATCCCATTTGCTTCGTCCGCCCCAACACTCCTTCATCCGTCGCTGCCCAGTTGAATCCTTCCTCGGCAGCCAGGCGCAGAACCTCGTCGGAAACACTTCCTTCACTCGGCCAGAGTCCGCGAGGTCGATAGCCAAAAACCCGCTCATGCAGCGCCACCGCTCCGCGCAATTGGTCGCGCGCATCTTCCGGGTGCCGGAAGCGCCGGTGCGGAAGCTTTACCCCCGGATGCGATTCCGAGGCGATGGCGGTGTCGCAGAGAAGCGGCAGAATGGGATGGTAAAAAGGAGATGTGGAAATCTCAATTTGCCCGCGCCCCGCCGCCTTTTTGTATTCTTCCAGTGTTACTTTAAATAGCTCGATCTCCTTATTTCGAACAATGACTTTATCGCTTTCGTTGTAACCACGTTCCTTCTTTATCAAACGTATTACTTCAGGATCACTGGCCAGGAAAATCTCGTCAAACCAGGCCACTTGAGAAATTACTTGCAGGTCGAGAATATCCTGTGGAGTGAACTGCTTTGACGCCGCGGCAAACCCGGACTTTTGCGACTTCTCCCAGAGCTCGCGGAAGCGCGGGTAACGATAAAGCAGATTGTCGTGGTTGATCTGAAAGGCGGAGGTGAGCAACGCTTCGCGGTCGACTGCCGTCATATCTTTGACAGGTTTAAAGGCCACTTCGTAGGCGGGCTCGTGGGCCGTGTCGCGGGCGTAATCCTCAATCTGCGCGACCAGCGAGGGCACCAGATTAAAGGTGGCGTGGACCGAGGGAAAATCCCGCATGACCGCCACCATGCCAAAGTAATCCTTTAGAGTGTGTAGCCGAACCCAGGGCATGGTGTACTCGTCTTCCGCCACGTCCTTATAGAATGGCTGGTGCATGTGCCACATGAGCATGAGGTAGGTTTGAGGCATGAGGCTAGTGGGCAATTCCTTTACGGTGTTGAAATTGGTGTGCTAGCATGACACAGGACGGCTCGGATTGTAATCGGTTAAAGGGACCAGCGAGCCGCGACATCCATTTGAACTTATGCGGATACTGACCCGCTACATCCTGAAAGAAATCTTTTCCCACTCCCTGCTGGGGCTGCTGGTCTTCACTTTTGTTATCTTCATCCCCCAGTTGGGCAACCTTCTGGAGCTGGTGGTTCGTCATAACGTCCCGCTGAGTGACATGGCCACGCTGTTTCTTCTGCCCATGCCCAAGATCCTGATGCTGACCATTCCCCTGGCAGTGCTTTTTGGTACGCTAATTGGGCTGAGCCGCATGGCCGCGGATGGCGAAGTCATCGCGGCACGCGCCTCGGGGATGGGACTGGCCTGGTTTGTGCGGCCCGTAATGGTGCTGGCAGTGGCCGGGTGGGCACTAACGCTGTGGATGGCCCTCTTCATTGCTCCTCAGGCCGCGCAAAAACTGAACCGTATGGAAACCGGGCTGACGTCCAGCCAGGTGCCGTACGAGATTCAGCCTCGTGTCTTTATTGAACGATTCCCCAACAAATTGCTCTATCTGGAAGATGTGATCGGCTCGCGGTCAAGCTGGCGCGGCGTCTTTATTGCGGACACGACACAGCGCGATCAAACCAAGGTTACGTTAGCGGAAAGCGGAGTGCTTGTCAACGAACCCAGCCGCAGCCGCTTTGTGCTGCACTTGGAGCAGGGTTCGACGCACGAATTCGACCCGCAACGGCCGGAGGAATACTCCATTGCATCCTTTACGGATACGGAGATACCCATCCTGGTAAACCAGGGCGGAGCGGGAGCGGCAGAGCGCCGCACGCCACCCAACCTGACCCTTACGCAGCTTTGGCAGAACATCCACCAACCCGCTGACCGCCAAGCCGCGCTGGTGGAATTGCATTATCGTTTTGCCTTGCCGGTGGCGGTCATCGTCCTGGCTCTGGTCGGGATTCCGCTGGGAATCTCCACGCGCAAGGGCGGCAAGTCCATGGGCATGATGCTCAGCATCCTGCTGATGTTCGTGTATTACATCCTGATGGCCTTCGGCCTGAGCTTTGCCAAGGAGGGACGCGTCTCGCCGATTATCGGGCTATGGTTGGCGAACGTCCTGTTTGCCATTGCCGGAATCATGATGCTCATGAACCTGCGCCACGTGGGAAATCGCATGGTGTTCTTCCAGGATGCGGTTGATGACATCGTAAAACGCTGGCAGCAGTGGCGCGCTCGCCGGCGCCATGCGAAGTCGCCGCTCGCCGAACCGGCGCCGCGCCAACTCGGCGGGCGTTTCCTGCAAATCATCGATATTTACGTCATCAACGGCTGGATATCCTACTTCTTCATGGTCCTCATCGTCTTTACCGGCGTCTACGTCATCTTCGACTTCTTCCAGGTTTTGGGCGACATCGTTCGCAATCATGCTCCAATACGCGTCGTGGTGGATTACTACCGCTTTCTTCTGCCCCAAGTCGTTTACCTGATGCTGCCGCTGAGTATCCTGGTGGCGACATTGGTAAACTTCGGACTGCTGACAAAAAGCAATCAGGTGATCGCGATCAAATCCGCGGGAATCAGCCTGTACCGGCTGTCTGTTCCCGTGCTGGTGGTGACAGCCCTGCTGAGCCTGGGGATGTTTGTATTTGCCGATCGGGTGCTCCCGGAAACCAATCAGCGCCAGAACGGTTTGCGCAATCAAATCAAGGGCAAACCCGCCCAAACATTCTATCGGCCCGATCACCAGTGGATTTTCGGAAGCTCCAACCGCATTTACAACTACACCTTTTTTGATCCTGACCAGAATGTCTTCGCCAATCTCTCGGTGTTCGAATTCGATCCCGCCACGTTTCGCATGACCCGGCGCCTCCATGCCGCGCGCGCGGTTTGGGAAGCCTCCATTCACGGCTGGATCCTGGAAAACGGGTGGTCTCGCGACCTGAATGGCGACCGGGTCACCAGCTACACGCCATTCTCAGTCGAAACCTTCAAGGAGTTGACGGAAGAACCCGCCTACTTTAAGAAGGAAGTCAAACCCTCGGAACAAATGAGCGCGCTCGAATTGCGCCGCTACATCGCTGATCTCAGCCAAAGCGGCTTCGACGTCGTGCGGCTTTCCGTGCAGTTCTACCGTAAGTTTTCCTATCCGCTCATCGCCTTTGTCGTAACCCTGATTGGAATTCCCTTTTCCTTCACCATGGGAGGCAAGGGCGCCCTGACCGGAATTGCCTTGAGCATCGGAATCGCGATTGTGTACTGGTCAACCTCCAGCCTCTTTGAAGCAATGGGCAACCTGAGCCAACTCCCCCCCGCCATGGCTGCGTGGTCACCTGACATCCTTTTCGGCCTGGCAGGAACCTACCTGCTGCTTCGAATTGAGACGTAATGGCCGTGGGAATTGCCGGGCGGAAAGCGGATGTTGAGGGAAGCAAAGAGGCTTCCCGGATATCCTCCGCGTTTGCCTCCACACGAACATGCCCGACCCGCGTTCGCGCAGGGTGATTGAACCCATGGGCGGGAGGTTCGAAGGGCTTCTTCGCACCCACCGGGTGGCCCAGACTCCATCACGCTTGATTAGACGCATTTTCAATTGTGTCGACGGGATGGCTTGAGGTGAAGCGGCAGCTTAGGCAACTGCGAATCATCAAGAATAGTAAATTGCTTAATTTATTATAAATACAAATACTTTATAATGTTTTACTTTATCTTGCTTGCAACATTATTGGGTGGCTTACCAGCGTCAGTTCCTTCGGATTGAACTTCCATCTGACGACTAACTTCATCCAGCAGGTTTCTTGCCTGAGTGTTCTGTGGATCCGTTGCAAGCTCAACCTCTATCTCCTGTTTTGCCTCGGCAAGCTTGCCCTCCCCCTTCAGGACCATCCCCAACCCCAGGTGGTAGGACTTGCCCTGCGGCCGAAGCAGCAAGGCGGCGCGGACAGCCTTTTCGGCCTCGATGAGCCGACCCATGCGAAGCAGCGACAGTCCCAAGACCAGAAATTGATCGCCCTCTTCGGGACCGGACGACAGGGACCGTGAGAGGAAGAGGGTAGCCTTCGGAAAATCTCCATGATTGAAATAGAGGTACGCCAGATTCCTGTTCGCTACCCAGAAATCCGGCCGGAGGGCAAGTGCTTGCTGGTAGAGCGCCATGGCTTTGCCATCCATTCCCCGTTCGGCCACAGCTGCCGCCAAACTGGTGATGGCGGTAACATTGTGGGGAGCAATTTCATGGGCGCGAACACTCACGATGAGATCATCTGACCAAAACAGGCATTGGCGGGCCGTCGCGACACCCATCACGCCGGAAAGCACCAACGCCCCCGGCAACACCCAGGCAGGCTTGAAAAACCTCGCAGCACCATCCACCACCTGGCGAAGCGCGATCGCCACAAGAAAGCCGAACCCCACGGAGGGAAAATAGAGGTAACGGTCATGGGCAATTTCGCCCTCCAGGAGGAAACGAAAATTGAGCACGGGAAGAAGTGTCAGGACGATCCATAGGCACGCAAACACGATGACCTTTGCCTCCTCCGGCTCGAACTGGCGCGTGCGCTGATACCAGAAGAGCAGCGCTGCGGCTACGGCTGCCAGCAACACGGCGGGGAGGACAAACTCATGCCAACCCGGGGTTGAAACATAGGGCGTGTCGTAATAGCAGCTCAATCCGGAGGGCCAAACCAACAGGCGCAGGTAGAAAAGCAGCACGGAGGGAAGGGTGAGAACTTCCCGGGATAGCGCGATGGGTGTGACGACGTGGGCAAACCCTTTGAGCACCCAGACGCGCAACGGTGTGTAGAACAGGATAACAATCCAGTACGGAAGTGACGCGCCCAGGGCCCGTCGCAGGCTTGCGAAGAAACTATGCCAGAATCCCTCTTCCCGGCCGCTTGCGCCTCCATAAATCCAGGCATACCCGCCGATCAGGAACGGCAGCATCAAGCTGCTCTCTTTGGAAAGCAACGCCACGGCACACAGGACCATGGAGGCAGCGAGCCACATGGCCTTGCGCCCCGCCTCGCGGCTCCGGAGCCAAGTGATGACCGTGGCGAGCACAAAGAGGGTTGAGAGCGGCTGGTCGGCCCAGGAGGCCACCGCTACGGTTTCTACATGAACAGGATGCAAGCCGAAAACAAGGGCGCCCGCCACCGCGATCCAGGGGTCCCTTGCAAGCTTTGCGCCCAGGCGATAGACAAGGTATGTCACCGCCACGTGCACTACCACCAAAGAGAGGTGCCACCCCCAAATGTGCGGACCGAACAACACGTGGTTCAGCCGCAGCCAAATGAGAAGAGTTGGCCGGTAGGCATTCCACAACTGGCCCGCGTAGTGAGAGCTCCAGAGTTGCGAAGCAAAATAGCTCGGGAAATAGCGCCAGGAGCGAAGGAAGTCATTCGTGATGATCAGGATCTGATCGTCAGAGACAAACCCCAAGTAGAGCGTGTCCACATAAGCGAGGAAGGTCGCCATCAGGATGGCCGTCAGCGGTAGGGCACGCCGCCAACGGGAATCAGCAGCCAAGTAGTGATGCCAGTCGAATTGCTGAGAACTACTCTCGGAACTCATGGTCGATGGTCAATACCATAACCCAAAGCGCCGCGGGTTGTGAACAGTTTCTGTTTGGTGGAGGATGTAGCGTGGGCCGAAATGGAAGCAAGATGTCGACGCGTCGACAAACTCTCCTGCGGCGAGCTAAAAACGCCCGCTCCGCGCTTTCCGCTCTCTGCCTATGTCTTGGGTTGGGAATTCGCACTACGGCAAACGGATCGACATTTTGGGTGCAGTTTACTGCGGCGGACTGCCGCTTTCCGCCGCCACAACTCGTTGCGGCGATGCATCAACCGCTGATGACCCAGCGTATGAAGGCGAAGTTTCGCGCCCGCATCTCAAGGCGCCGGTTTCATATTCACAGGATCCCCTAATGGCCAGCTTCTGAGACAACAATTACATAAAAAATGAGGCCACGAACCCTTTTGAGATCCGTGGCCTCAGGCAATACTTTAAAGTATCACTTTAATTGTGTACGGTTCCCCTCTGCCCAGCCACTTTAAGTACGGGCATGGTCAAACGGAGAAACGCAACCGACTCCCGACCGTAGCACACGTTACGCCGTTGTGTAGACTTTCGCCATCTTCCTGCGAACGGCCGCCTGGGCTGCCGCCAACCGCGCGATGGGCACGCGATAGGGGGAGCAGCTCACGTAGTTCAATCCTGCCTCGGCACAGATTTCAATCGAGGACGGATCGCCACCATGCTCGCCGCAGATTCCCACCTTTAGCTTCTCGCGAGTCTCACGGCCTTCCTTGGTTGCCAGCTTCAGCAGGCGCCCAACGCGCTTGGGGTCGAGACATGCGAAGGGATCAGCTGGCCAGATCTTCGCCTTTACGTAAGCGTTGATGATCTTGGCGCAGTCGTCACGGGAAATCCCGAAGGTGGTTTGGGTCAAGTCATTGGTGCCGAAGCTGAAGAACTCCGCTTCCTGCGCGATTTCGCCTGCCGACAAGGCTGCCGCCGGCAATTCAATCATCGTGCCCACCAAATAACCAACCTTAATACCCTTCTTCTTGAAAACTTCCGCTGCGACCCGATTCACGATCTCCTTTTGGGCGATTAACTCCTTTACATCCCCAACGAGAGGGATCATTACCTCAGGTTTTGCATCAATATTCTTCTTCTTGCAATCGCAGGCTGCTTCGAAGATGGCCCGCGCCTGCATTTCGGTAATTTCAGGATACATGATTCCCAACCGGCAGCCGCGCAATCCGAGCATGGGATTGAATTCATGTAATCCTTCAACTACTTCCAGTATCTTCTTGAGCTGAGCTATCTTAGGACTCTTCTTCTTGGTCGCTTCCAGGGTTGCGATTTCGACCATCAGCTCTTCCCGCTTGGGCAGGAACTCATGCAGCGGAGGGTCAAGCGTGCGGATCGTTACCGGCAGCCCGCCCATGGCCTTGAACAGACCGTAGAAGTCCTTGCGTTGCATGGGCAACAGCTTGGACAGGGCAGCGCGCCGTTCCTTCTGGTACTTGGCGGCTTCTTTGGGATCAGTCGTTTCCTTACATGCCATAATCATCTGCTGCACGTGCGGCAGCCGTTCCTGAGCGAAGAACATGTGCTCTGTGCGGCACAGGCCAATGCCTTCGGCACCAAACTCCACCGCTTTCAGGGCATCACGTGGAATGTCAGCATTCGCGCGCACGCCCAATTCCCTCTCCTTGTCAGCCCACTTCATGAATTCGGCAAACACGCCGCTGGAGGGATCCGGCTCCACCAAATCGGCCTTGCCTAGAATGACGCGGCCGGTGGAACCATCCAAGGAGATCCATTCGCCTTCCTTGATGACCAGTTTCCCGACTTTGATTGTCTTGGACTTTTCGTCCACTTCGACTTCGGCGCATCCTGCCACGCAAGGTTTGCCCATTCCACGCGTCACCACGGCAGCGTGCGATGTCATGCCGCCACGCGACGTGAGGATGCCCACGGCCACTTCCATGCCGTGAATGTCATCAGGAACGGTCTCGCCACGCACCAGGACCACGGGAGAGGTCTTCCCTTTGATTACGGCATCGTCCGCAGTGAATACGACGCGCCCCACAGCCGCTCCGGGCGATGCAGGCAGACCCTTGGCGATCAGTTTCAGGGCCTTCTTCTCGTCCAACACGGGGTGCAGCAATTGATTCAACTGTTCCGGCTCGACACGCATGAGAGCTTCCTGAGCGGTCAGGATGCCTTCCTTCACCATTTCCACGGCAATCCGCACTGCCGCCGGCCCGGTGCGCTTGCCATTGCGGGTCTGCAGCATGTAGAGCGTGCCGTCCTGGATGGTGAACTCGAAATCCTGAACGTCCTTGTAATGCTGTTCGAGGCGGGTGGTGATTTCGTGGAGCTGCTTATAAACCTCGGGCATGATCTTTTCCAGTTCCTTGATCGGTACTGGAGTGCGCACGCCGGAGACAACGTCTTCACCCTGGGCATTGATCAGGAACTCGCCATAAAACGTCTTCTCGCCGGTTGCGGGATTGCGCGTAAAGCCGACGCCGGTCCCGGAAGTGTCGCCCATATTGCCGAAGACCATGGTCTGGACGTTTACAGCCGTCCCCAGGTCGTCGGAAATCTTGTTCATACGGCGATAAGTTTGCGCCCGGGCGTTGTACCAGGAGCGGAAAACGGCTTCAATCGACATATTCAATTGCACTTGTGGGTCCTGGGGGAAGTCCTTCTTGGCTTCCTTGCGAACCACTTTCTTGTACTCGGCGATGACAGCCTTCAGATCCTCGGCGGTCAACTCCGTATCAAGCTTGGTGCGCTTCTTCTTTTTCTGGGCGTCGAAAACGTGCTCGAATTTTTCCTTGGGAATTTCCATAACCACGTTGCCGAACATCTGAATGAAGCGCCGATAGCTGTCATAAGCAAACCGGGGGTTACCGGTCTTGGCGGCGATGACCTCAACCACCGTGTCGTTCATGCCCAGGTTCAGGATGGTGTCCATCATTCCCGGCATGGAAAACTTGGCGCCAGAGCGTACCGAAACCAGCAGGGGATTCTCCGCGTCGCCGAGCTTCTGGCTCAGCAAGGCCTCAAGCTTGGCCAGCGCTTCATCCTTCTGGCTCAGGATGTCTGCCGGGGTCTTGTAACCATTCTGGAAGAAAAGCCGACAGGCGGACGTTACGATGGTGAATCCCGGGGGAACCGGCAAGCCGGCATTGGTCATTTCCGCCAAGCCCGCGCCTTTGCCTCCCAGGACGTCCTTCATGGTCCCGTCGCCATCCGCTTTACCACCGCCAAAGGAATAAACGTACTTCTCCATAATTGCTCCTCTCGAATTGTTCGTTCTTAGCTTTCGGTTTGTAAATTTGTGTTCAAAGTTAAAAGTTGAGTGAAAAAAGTCAGGGGTTGAACGTTCAAAGTCAGAAGTTGATTTTTCAAAGTTAAAGGTTGAAAGCTCAAAAGTTGAAGTCCAGGATTCTTTACAAAGAACCCGCTATTCTGGCTCATTTCCGCAAGTTTTGCAAGGGGCAAAAGGCATAGCGGAGGGTTAATTACCGGAAGTCATCGACCGTGAAGCACCCATCGTCGAATGATGTGTGCGGCACTCGCTCCATCCGGACAGGAACCCCTAGTATAGTACCCCGGCCATCCCCGCACGGCGTGGAGTTCTGAAGAAATAAGCGACCTCGCGCAAAGACGCCAAGGCGCAAAGATCCGCAAGGAACAACTTTCTTGGCCTCTTTGCGCCCTCTGCGAGTTTGCGCCTTGGGCTGAAACGGCTTTGCGTGTTCGGGATTTATCTCACACTTTGTGTGGGGTGGGAGTCTTGCCCGCGCACCGGCTTGGCGGCATTGTCTTTCATCGTTTCTTCACCTTGAGGCGTTTTCGATATTATCGGGCCGGGGGCGCGACGTCGCCGCTGCGCGGCATGGCGCTTTCGCGCAACGGAGCATGACGCATGGCACTTTCGCGCTTCTCTTGCGGATACCATCGATGCCTAACTCATTCACTGCGTCGTGTTTACAGCTATTGGCTACGCTGCTGCGGCCTCACGGCCGGTCGAATGTCGGCGCGTCGACATTGATCGCCGTGCCAGGCAGGAAAAGGACAGAAACCGAAACTAGAAACTGGAAACTCGAAATTCGACGCCATTTTCTAATTTCGATTTTCGAGTTTCTTCTGTCGCTTGCTCGTCACTCGCCACTCGTCACTTGTCACTGCCCGCAGCTATTTCCGCAAAATGCGCGATCCCGGAGAACAGCTCATCCAGCTTCTTCAGCAGCCGTAGCCGGTTTTGCCGAATCTTGCGATCTTCTGCCATCACCAGAACCTTGTCGAAAAAGCTGTCTACGACCGGGCGGAGAGTTGAGATCTCCTCCAGCGCACTCTTGTATGCCCGCCCCGTGCGCCGGCTTTCGACCTCGCCAGCTATCTTCTCGTAGGCTGCGTAGAGGTCTTTTTCCTGCGGCTCAGTCAGAAGCTCCGGCGCAACTTCGCCTGCCTGCCAGTCCGCCGACGTCGCCGACTTTGCCAGGATATTGCGAATCCGCTTGGCCGCTGCCGAGAGAGCTTCAAAATCTTCGCCTCCCCGCAGGGCCTCCACAGCCTCCGCCCGCGCCTGGGCGTCGGCTGGATAGTCTGCCCCGGCGGCTACGACCGCCCGCACCGTGTCGTAGCGGAAACCGCGGACAGATTCGAAGTAGTAGCGCAGCCGTTCGGCCAGGAAATCCAAAATCCGGGAGCGGACCTCCTCCTGAGGCTTACGCCACTGAATATCCAGCACTTCAATCGACTCATTAACCGTTTGTTTTAAATTTATTGGAATCATAAATTCAAGTAGCACCTTAATAAGCCCGTTCGCCTGCCGGCGCAGCGCAAAGGGGTCACTCGACCCAGTCGGTTCCTGCCCCGCGGCGAACCCGGCCACTACACTATCAATCTTGTCGGCAAGCGACACCAGTGCGCCGATCAGTGTGCGCGGCGAAGCTCCTTCCGCTCCCAATGGCAGGTAATGGTCATAGACAGCCGTGGAGATGTCTTCAGGCTCTCCTTGCGCTTTTGCATAGAGGCCACCCACAACTCCCTGCAGTTCGGTGAACTCCTGCACCATCTGTGTGGTTAGGTCGCACTTGCAGAGGTCCACAGCCCGCATCACTTTCTGGGATTCGCCCGGTTTGAGCGTCCCATTTTCCTCAAGTAAAACGCAAATATTATCGGCTATAGATTTCATACGGCGAATCTTATCGCCATAGCTTCCAAGTCTCGCCTGGTACGTCACTTTGTCGAGCAAGGGTCGACGCTCACGCAATGGCACGCGCTGGTCCGCAGTCCAGAAGAACTCCGCATCGCGGAAGCGAGCGGTAAGCACACGCTGGTGCCCTTGGCGAATAAGCCCCTTGGCATCTGAGTCCATGTTGAGGACGGCGACGAAATGAGGCCTCAAATTTCCCTTCTCATCCTCCAAGGCAAAGTACCTTTGGTGATCGCGCATCACGGTGATCAGGATTTCGCGCGGCAGGTGGAGGAAGCGCGCATCAAAACTCCCCAGCATCGGGTGCGGCCACTCGGTGGAATTGGCGATCCAGTCGGCAAGCCAATCGTCCTGGATTATTTTACCGCCGACATCGGCCACAACCGCCTTTGCCGCCGTGATGATGCGTTTCTTACGGTCGTTATAATCAACATCCACAAGAGCTTCAGAAAGTTTATTAATGTAATCCTCTAATCCATTGACGGGGATAGGCTGGCGAGATATTGCCCGGTGCCCGAAGGTAAAATTCCCCGTCTTAACACCCAGAATCTGAAACCTTATCGTCGTGGCCTGGTCACCTTCGCCACTTAAGGCAACAATCCAGCGGATCGGCCTTACAAACCGGGGGGCCAACTTCTCGGTCCAGTACATGCTCTTGGGAAAAGCCATTCCCAAAATTGCGCCGGGGAGAATCTCCGGCAAAATCTCCTGCGCCGAACGTCCTTGGGTGGTCTTCTTTAGGGAGAGATATTCGCCTTTAGGCGTCGTGGTTCGGGTCAAGTCTTCCAAGCGGCCGCCGATCTTCTTGGCAAAGCTCTCTGCCGCCCGCGTGTAATTCCCTTCCCGGTCGATGGCAATTTTTGCCGGCGGGCCCAAAATTTCCTCAACCTTGTCCGCTTGCTGAGCCAGTACTGCCGGAATGTGGACCACCAGCCGCCGCGGCGTGGAAGAAGTCGTAATTTCCTGGCCGGGCAATTCGGCGCTGCCCGCAACCCCTGCGGATTCAATCAACCGGGCTTGGCGAAGGACCGCTTGGACGCGTTCGCCCAGACTCTTCTCAGCATCGCGTAGGAAGCGGGCGGGAATTTCCTCACAGCCGACTTCGAGTAAAAGCGGCATTGTCGATTGCCGATTGTCCATTTTCGATTGAACGGCTTCGGTCAACGACTGATCGCCGACCGGAGGCAAATCAACATTGGCTCTGCCGGTAATTTCCTCATGTTTAGGGGCAATAGTCGGCTTTTCTTCAACAATAACTTCAAGCTTAGGGCTTCCAGTTTCCAGTTTCAGGTCTCCAGTTTGAATTTTCGATGCTGTCATGCTGCCACCTCCGCGGCGGGTTGCCGGTCAAGGTAGATGGCGGCGACTTCGCAGGCCAACTTTCGCACCCGGGCAATCAGCGCGACTCGCTCCGTCACGCTGATGGCGCCGCGTGCGTCGAGAATGTTGAACAGGTGCGAGCACTTCAATGTCAGGTCAAAGACCTTGCGCAAGGGAAAGCGTCTCTTTATTAAAGCTATACTTTCATTTCTATATGTATCTTGCTCTTTTTGATTGCCTTCCATATTTGTATTCATGCGTGAATACTCGCCCAATAAGCGCCCGGCTTCTCCCTCGTAAAGGTCCAGAAGGTTCCGGCACACTTCCGGATCCGCAGCCTCAAAATCATACACGGAGAACTCCAATTCTTCTGCCCGGCGCATTTCACCATAGGTTATGCTGTCGTTCCAGCGCACCTGGTAGACGTCTTCCACGTTTTGCAGGAAAGCCGCAATGCGCTCCAGGCCGTACGTCAGCTCCACGCTGATGGGCTCCAGGTCCACCCCACCCGACTGCTGGAAGTAGGTGAACTGGGTAATCTCCAGACCGTCGAGCATAACCTGCCAGCCAATTCCCCAGGCACCCAGGGTAGGTGACTCCCAATTGTCTTCCTCAAAGCGGATGTCGTGGTCGCGGATGTCAATGCCAATCGCCCCCAGGCTGTCCAAGTACACATCCTGAACATTCTCGGGTGGAGGCTTCAGGATGACCTGCATCTGGGTATGCTTAATCAGGCGGTTGGGATTTTCGCCATATCGACCGTCGGCTGGCCGGCGCGAAGGTTGGGGGTAAGCCACGCGCCAGGGCTTGGGGCCCAAGACGCGCAGGAAGGTTTCCGGACACATTGTCCCAGCCCCGACTTCCACGTCGTAGGGCAAGGCAATCACGCATCCCTGCTCCGCCCAGAAAGTGCTCAGACGGAAGAGCATATCTTGAAACGTCAACGGCCCGGACGTGTTCCGGGTCGATTTGGAAACATTTGCCATGGGTTCCTTTTCTCGTTGTTAAGCTCTCAGCGCTCAGCTTTCAGCAGTCAGCAAGGCAGAGGCCTTCAACCCTTTCGGGCAGCTCATTGCAATTCACGGTGCATCCGATCCGAGTGGATTCCGCTGTAGCGCCGGGCTATTCCCGGCATGTTCCGCCCTAAAAGAAGGCGCTACTAGTCCCATTAAATGTGCACATGCACTCGCTGAATGCTGAGCGCTGATAGCTGACCGCTCTAAACTTCTTCCTCCATCATCGCCCGCGTCACCAACCTCTTTTCCGTGTGGCTTTCGATGATTTCCTCGAAAAAGTGGCGCGCTTCCCGGCAGCCGGGAGGGGCCTTTTCTTCCGCCAGCCACTTGTCCAGAGGCTTTAGGCACGCGGATTTGACCATGGCCATGATGTCGCCAGACACTCGCAGGCTGTTGGGCGGCTTGCAATCGCGGCAGAGCAGCGATTCCGACCCGCGGGCATAGTAGCCGCCTTCATCCCCCAAGGCACGGCCACAGGATGAACAGGCATCGAACGCCGGCAAGAATCCGCCGAGCCGCACCATCCAATAGTCAAAATAGAGCAGCGGCCGGTTAACCTCCGACGACGTCTTGAGTGCCCGCAGGATGGCCAGGATCAAGCGAAACGTCCGCTCGTTCACCTCGCGCTCCGGCAGCAAGCGCTCCCCCACCTCGGACACATATTGTGCCGCCAGTTGCACGCGGTAGTCCTTCTGCATGTTGAAGAACGACTCGATAATTTCGACGGAATTCAACTGCAGCAGATCGCGGTTTTCACGCTCGAAAATCCACAGCCGCACGTAGCTGAGAGGTTCAAGCGTACCGCCGTAGCGGCTTTTCGTGCGCTGGGCGCCGCGAGCCACAGCCCGCAGACGGCCCATTTGCCGCGTAAAGAGCGAAGCAATCTTGTCAGCTTCACCCAGGCGGTAGGTACGGAGAACGATGGCTTCTGTTTCGCGCAGAGGCATTCGATGGGCCAATGTCGACGCGCCGACACAGGAAAAAGGTTAGCACACGCGCCTGCCAGCGGGAAGAGAAAAAGCTGCCGGCACTGCCCATACCTTCACACCAATAGAGCAGTCAAGCACTCCCTGGAAGGGCAAAAACACTTCACGCCAAGGCGCAAAGTGGCAGAGCCACAAAGAAAGTGGAGCGACTGACCTTCGCGGACTTTGCCGCTTGGCGCGAGGTTCTTTTCGCAGATTCCGGTGGCCAAGCGCAGGCACGTATCTGTGCGGCCCTAGGACTACCGTTTTCCTCAGCACCGGGGAGTTCCATCATGATATTTTTTCTTTTATTTCCAACAACTTAGAAGATAAACCAAAGCCCCAACTTGAGAATTGTGGAAAAAACTGAGGCTTTTGTGGATAACATATTATGTTAACAAGAAGCCTATCCCCAAAAACATTATCAGACGTGCCTGTGCATAATCAGCGCTCAACCGCGAAGCTGATCTCGATCCCTAAAACCATGGGCAGCCGCGGTCGCCAACGTCCGGCTGAAGCTCGCCACGGTGGGTATCTCCGCTTCACAAAGAGTCGGACCCATTCCCCTGCCCTGCTTCGCCGACGCGATGGACGACGGGAACCTCAACAATCTCTTTTCTGCAATCAGGAATTACTTCGGAAAAAATCGAGGACTCCGGGTCGGGGCATAGACGCGAGGATTAGCAGTCGGCAGCTAACCCGCGTGGCGGGTGAGGTCCTTTAAGCCAGCCGTGGGAAGCTGACGGAGTTCGAGACTTTTCAGCCCTGGTCGGGTGCCCGACCATCATTCGAACTATGGCCAGGTGTCACCCCTCGCGGGGCTCAACGCTCCTTCTGCCGCGTTGTTTTCCACGGCCGGTTCGCCGTGGCTGAATGGCAACGCCCGCAATACGTGCTTTCGGGCACCTCTAACATTTATTCCAAGCGGCTGTTCCGGGTTGAGGTGGCAGGTTCGAGAGAACCCACTTCCCTGCCCGCGAGCTTGGGGGAGCATCATCGTGAGGAGAGGACTGAGGCGCCGTTGAGTCGGCTGGAGGGGGCAGCCAGGTTCCGGCGGGCGTGGCAAGCAGGAATGCGTTTCAGACGCATGAGGGTATCGCCTCTGACCTAAGCAATAGCTTTAACTTCTCTTCTACTGAGCACTGGTTCTTGCCCCTCAGATAAGGGCATTAGCAGCCATGAGCTAGAAGCCATAGCTAAAGCATTGGATTCGGTCCTGTGGAAACGCGTGCACCGGCTGCATCCTTATATATAGTAGGGGACCACGACAGCTACCTAAATCTGGTTTCCAAAAGTTGGTTAAATCTGACCCGGTCGGGCCAACGGTTCCCTTCCCTGCCGGGTGGAATCGCCTATCACCAAATGTCGGCCAGGTTGCGTTTAATTTCCGCGTTGGAGAGAACGGGCCTAATGTCTCTAGACCATGACGCTCTCTATTGGTAATATGTCGGCGGTTCAAGCGTGCCCCAAATCCTTGTGAGTTCCACCCGCAAAATCCTTCCAAGGTAAGAGGCAGGAGGAAGCCCATGAAGAGATCGGATGTAAACAACATTATGAAAGAGGCGGAAGCCTTTATTCGCCAGCGGGGATTCTATCTGCCCCCGTTTGCCTATTGGACTCCCGCGGAATGGAAAACCAAAGGAGATGAATCCGGGGAGATTGTGGAGAATCAACTCGGCTGGGACATCACCGATTTCGGAAGCGGGCGCTTCGACAAGGTGGGATTGTTTCTGTTCACCGTTCGCAACGGCAGCCAGGGCGAAATGCGGGTGAAGCGCGGCAAGCTATATTGCGAGAAGTTGATGGTGGTGGAGGTGGGCCAGGTGACCCCCATGCACTTCCACTGGAACAAGGTGGAGGACATCATCAATCGCGGCGGGGGCAAGCTGGACATCAAGTTATATAACGCCAATAGCGAGGACGGTTTCGCGGACACCACCGTGGTTGCCAGCCTTGACGGCGTCAAGCGGCAGGTCAAAGCAGGAGACGTCGTGCGCCTGTCCCCCGGAGAAAGCATTACGCTTACGCCGCGCCTGTATCATGAATTCTGGGGCGCGGAGGGTCAAGTTCTGGTGGGGGAAGTGTCGTTGGTTAATGACGACCAGAACGACAACCGTTTCTATGAAAGCATCGGCCGCTTTCCGGCGATTGAAGAAGACGTGGAACCCCTCCATCTGTTGACGACGGACTATTCGAAGTACTGGAAGTGCAGTGACAAGTGAAAAGTGACGAGTGACGAGCAACCAAAAATCGAAGCTCGAAACTTGCTTTGTTTATCGAGTTTCGGATTTCGAGTTTCGGCCTTTGTCGGCTCGTCACTTTCTTAGCCTCGGGAGCCCTCTATGACATCGGATCTGCGCCAAGGAATCGCCTGCGGCGGTATATGGGTAGTCGACATGGTCAAAGTCATTGACCAATACCCCCAGGAAAACACCATCGCTTACATTACCGAAGCCTCCCGCGGCGGCGGTGGGTGCGCCTACAACGTGGTCATCGACCTGGCAAGATTTGACTCCACGCTGCCGCTTTCTGCCCTCGGCCTCATCGGCAACGACGCTTATGGAGACTATCTGGTAGGGGAGTGCAAGCGTTTCCCCAACGTCAACGTCGACCAACTGCGGCGTACCGACCAGGATGCCACGTCGTACACCGATGTTTTCAGCATCAAAGCCAGCGGACGCCGCACGTACTTCCACTACCCCGGCACCAACCGGTTGTTCCAACCCAAGCACGTCGATATCGAGAGTCTCAACGTAAAGATGTTCCACCTCGGCTATTTGCTTCTCATGGACGCCATGGATCAGCCCGACCCGGAGTTTGGAACCGTAGCCGCGCGTTTCCTGGCGCAATTGCAGAGCCGGAACATCCGGACCTCAATCGATCTGGTATCGGAAGACAGCAGCCGCTTTCGGCAGATTGTCCCCCCTGCCCTGAAGTATACGGACTACTGCATCATCAACGATTGGGAGGCGGAAAAGCTCGCGGGAATCCCGCTGCGGGTTGGCGGCAAGTTGCTTCCCGAGAACCTGGGGAAGATTGCAGCGACCATCCTTGACTATGGCGTAAAGGATCTGGTGGTCATCCATTTTCCTGAGGGCGGCTATCTCCGTTCCAAGGATGGTGAGGAGATTCTGCAACCATCGCTTGACCTTTCTGATGATTACGTTGTAGGCAGCACCGGGGCTGGGGACGCATACTGCGCGGGCATTCTCTACGGCCTATATAATGGGTGGAACCACGATAAGACGCTGCGCTTCGCCACCTGCGCCGGCGGCATGAACCTCAGCGACTTGACGACCACGGGCGGAATCAAATCGTGTGAGGAAATACTGCAAATGGAAAAGAAGTTTCCCTACCGGAAGTGTGTCATCTAGCAGGTTTCCCTAAAGTTTCCAGCTTTCCCTTGAGCTGCGGCTGAGTGGGATGTGGTACGGCAAGTCGCGCTTTGCCGCAAAACTTTTCTTGACAAGGGTACTGTTCCCTATTATTGCTACACCAAGGGCAAGCTAATGGCCATTTTTTCAATGACTTGCCATCAATCCATTAATCAAATCCTTTGCTTTCAATAGGTTGACCTTGTGCCGCCC
>CAYTMD010000044.1:0-21056 GCA_964438685.1 uncultured Acidobacteriota bacterium | reverse complement strand
GACAATGCTTATTTTAACGCCTATGGGGGCCGGGGGTGAGGGGGTCGAATTGGGAGCCCCCAAGGTGAACAACATTCAACTTTACTCGGATCTCTCACCACTTCACTTCCACCACCTCATCAAGATCCGTGGGCGGCACGGCAGGAAGCGACAGAACCACGCGATCACCATCGACTTTCCAAGTTGCAGCCTTCCCGGTTCGCAGCACCTTCGCCACTTTCGGAGCGTCGACTCCCTTCAGTGTGGCCGTCGGTTGCTGGCGTGAGAGGAAATGGACGAACCACGCGTCTCCCTTCAAGGTCACGGGAGCATCACACTGCGCGGGGTAAGGTCCGGGTTCTACGTCGAACACCGAAACCCCACTATGCTTCATCCAGCCGGCCATCTCATCGCAGGTCGCATAATACTTGGGTGACATGGTTCCATCGGCCCGCGGGCCGAAGTCAGGAAGATAGTTGCCGCCCCAGGTGCGATTCCGTACCAACCGCTCAATGATGTGGCTCACGGGCTTGCACGCGGCATTTTCGCCGTGATAGCTCCAACCTCCGCAAATGGCCTCGCACTGTTCCCACGCGCCCACCGGCTGCTTGCTGGGGCTCTTCCCTTCAAAATCCGTATTGAAATCGCCCCACGGCTTAACGGGACCCCAGATGAAGTCGCGGTCGTTCTGAACCATGTTGGGCTGAAGCTGGCGGGTATAGCGATCCATATCCTCGCCGTGGATGTCGATACCGTCCGGCCAGTCGTATCCATCCCACCAGAGCAAATCGATTGCGCCGTAACGTGTCAATAGTTCGCCCACCTGGGCCTTGACGTAAATGTAGAATTGGTCAAAGTACTTCTGCATCTCACTGATGGGCATATCGGCCCACTTGGGAATTCCCTGCCTTTGCGGATGCGAATGGTGCATTTCGCCATCGCGATGAGGAAAGGTACGATTGGGCCAGCCGGGCGGGTTGTAATGCCAATCCGTGGGCGAGTAATAAAATCCCACCTTCAAACCATTCTTCCGGCAAGCGTCCACGTAGGGCTGCACCAGATCCCGCCCGTGCATTTTCTGCTTGGTGCTGAATGCGCCGTATTCGCTCGGCCACAGCGCGTAGCCGTCATGATGCCGCGTAGTCAGCACGCTGTATTTCATGCCGGCCCGCGCTGCGGCCTCCATCCACTTATCCGGGTCGTAGTTTTGAGGGTCAAACTTGTCGGCCAGCGCGTTGTACTTCTCCACCGGCCAATAGAGATTGGGCTTGCCGGAATCCTCATACATGCCCCAGGAGATTTCAATCTGCCCAACGCTTGACGGCCCCCAATGAAGGAACAGTCCAAGCCCCGCCTTTTGGTACCAGGGCTGAATGGGCCGGTGGGATGGCCGTGTGTCCGTGCCCCCCGCGGGAAGAAGGTTGGTGCGAGCTGCCATGGGCAGGGCCGCAGTGGTGGCGAGCGTTTGAAGAAAATTTCGTCGGTTCATATTTAAATTGAGACTCCTTTTGGCCGCGGTACGGGTATGAAACCTGAGTCTACTGCCCTCGCCCCTTTGGGGGAGAGGGTGGCCCGCAACCGGCGTTTTCATAAGCCGGGGCGGGTCGGGTGAGGGGGTCGCCTTTCAATCTCACCACGTCACTTCCACCACTTCGTCGAAATCATTTTGCGGTTCGCCGGGGAGTATCAGCGCCACCCCGCCATTGACCTCGCGCCACGCAACCGCTTCCCCTGTCCGCAGCAACCTCGCGGCTTTCGGCGGTTGCACTCCCATTAAGGTTGCGGTCGGCTGTTGGCGCGAGAGGAAATGGACGTACCAAGTGTTCCCGTTTACCGTCACGGGAGCATCACTCCGTTCCGGATAGGATCCGGCTGCGACATCGAACACGGAAATTCCGCTATGCTTCATCCACGCCGCCATTGCGTCGCAGTGGCTGTAATATTCTGGCGCCATCGTTCCGTCGGGCCGGGGTCCGAAGTCGGGAAGATAGTTGCCACCCCAGGCGCGATTCCTGGCGAGCCGCTCGATGAGGTGACTTGTTGGCCGGCATGGGGCTTTCTCACCGCGCCAACTCCAGCCCACGCAAATCTGCTCGCACTGCTCCCACACACCCGCGGGCCGCTTGGTGGGGTCCTTGGCTTCAAAATGGGTATCGTAATCTCCAAACTCCCTCTTAAGGCTGCTCCATAGAGAGTACCGGTCGTTTTGCACGATGTCAGGCTGGAGTTGGCGGACGTAGCGATTTATGTCGTCGCCGTGAATGTCGACGCTTTCCGGCCAATCGTAGCCATCCCACCACAACAAGTCGATGGCGCCGTAGCGGGTTAACAGTTCGCCTACCTGACCTTTCACATAAGCGTAGAACTGGTCAAAATACTTCTGCATTTCCGGGACAGGCATGTCGACAAATTTCGGAATCCCCACTTTCTGTGGGCTGGAAAGATGAAACTCGGAATCGCGACGAGGGAAGGCGCGGTGCGGCCAGCCTTTGGGGTTGTAATGCCAGTCGGTGGGCGAGTAATAGAAGCCGACTTTCAAACCGTGCTTGCGGCAAGCCTCAACGTAAGGTTTCACCAAATTCCGTCCGTGGAGCTTCTGTTTGGTGCTGAACTCCCCGTACTCGCTCGGCCAAAGGGCATACCCATCGCAGTGACGCGCCGTCAGTACAGCGTACTTGAAGCCGGCCTTCGCCGCCGCCTCCATCCATCGGTCCGGATCGTAGTTTTGCGGATTGAACTGGTCGGCCAGCGCATCGTATTTCTCCACCGGCCAGTATGGGTTGGGGGCTCCGATGTTCTGAAACATGCCCCACGATATCTCAATTTGCCCCACGCTCGCGGGCCCCCAGTGAAGGAACAATCCCAAGGCAGCCTTTTGAAACCAGGGTTGCAGGTGGGCGTGAGGCAGCAGAGAGTCCGTGCCATCCAATGAATAAAGGTTTGAGCGCCCTGCCAGGGGCAGAGCAGCCGTTGCCGCGAGGGTCTGAATGAAATTTCGCCGGTTCATGTTTTGTGAGGACCTTTCCCTTTCACCACGTCACTTCCACCACTTCGTCGAGATCGGTTGGCGGCACACCTGGAAGCGTCAACGCCACACGATCGCCGTTCACCTTCCATGTTGCGGATTGCCCGGTTCGCAGCAACTTCGCTGCTTTAGGGGCCTGCACTCCCGTGAGCGTGGCCGTCTGTTGCTGATGCGAGAGGAAATGAATGTACCACACGTCACCCTTAATGGTTACGGGAACGTCGCTGCGCTCGGGATACGGTCCGGCGTTCACGTCAAACACCGAAGTCGCGCTGTGCTTCATCCATCCTGCCATCTCATCGCAGATGGCATAGTAATCCGGCGACATGGTGCCGTCGGGTCGCGGGCCGAAGTCGGGAAGATAATTGCCGCCCCAGGCACGATTCCGAGCCAGGCGCTCAATCAGGTGGCTCGTCGGCCGGCAGGCGGCTTTTTCACCACGCCAACTCCAGCCCACGCAAATCTGCTCGCACTGTTCCCATACGCCGGCAGGCCGCTTGGCGGGATCCTTAGCCTCGAAGTGGGTGTCGTAATCTCCAAACTGCCGCTTGAGGGTGCTCCAGAGGCAGTACCGATCGTTTTGCACCATGTGGGGCTGAAGCTGGCGGGCGTAACGATTCATGTCGTCGCCGTGAATGTCAACGCCTGCCGGCCAATCGTACCCGTCCCACCAGAACAGGTCGATAGGCCCGTAGTTGGTCAACAGTTCGCCCACCTGCCCTTTGACGTAAGCATAAAACTGTTCAAAGTAATTCTGCATTTCGCTCGCAGGCATGTCGACGTACTTGGGAAGCCCGAGCTTCGTCGGGTTTGAATGGTGCATTTCCGCATCCCGCCGCGGGAAGGCCCGATGCGGCCAGCCTTTCGGATTGTAATGCCAGTCGGTAGGCGAGTAATAAAAGCCGACCTTCAGGCCGTGCTTGCGGCACGCGTCCACGTAAGGTCGCACCAAATCCCGGCCGTTGAGATTCTGTTTGGTACTGAAGTCACCGTACGCGCTCGGCCACAGGGCGTAGCCATCGCAGTGGCGCGTCAGGAAAACGCAGTACTTGAAGCCGGCCTTCGCCGCCGCCTCCATCCACTTGTCGGGTTCGTAATTCTGCGGATTGAATTGGTCAGCCAGCGCATCGTATTTCTCGGGCGGCCAGTATTTATTGGGCTTGCCAATGTCCTCAAACAAGCCCCAACCGATTTCGATGTTTCCGACGCTCGAGATTCCCCAGCAAATGAAAAGTCCCAGGCCGTCTTTCGCAAACCATGGCTGACTTGGAACGTGGACCGCCAACTCCTCCGTTGCCGACGTGATAATCCGGGGCGCGGCAAGTGACAAGGTTCCGGTCGCGGCGATTGCTTGGATGAAATTTCTTCGATTCATGTGATTGGTCCAGATCCCCTTTTAAGATTCGATTTCACCACGTCACTTCCACCACCTCGTCAAAATCCGTTGGCGGCACGCTTGGAAGGGTCAGCAGCACGTGACCACCCTGTTCCTTCCATTTCGCAGCCTGACCGGTGCGAAGGACTCTCGCAGATTTGGGCGCACGTGTTCCTGTCAGGGTGGCTGTCTGTTGCTTCCGCGAGAGGAAATGAACGTACCACACGTTACCCTTGAGCGTCACCGGAACATCGCACTGCTCCGGATACGGTCCCGGCGTAACGTCGAACACGGAAGGCGCGCCGTACTTCATCCATCCGGCCAGTTCATCGCAGGCCTTGTAGAAAGAGGGAGACATCGTCCCATCTGGCCGCGGCCCCCAGTCAGGAAGATAGTTTCCGCCCCAGGCGCGATTCTTTACCAGGCGCTCGACAATGTGACTGGTGGACTTGCAACTGGGATCGCCGCGATAACTCCATCCGCCGCAAATGGTCTCGCACTGTTCCCATGCGCCCGTGGGCTTTTTTGCCGGATCCTTGCCTTCAAAATCAGTGTTGAAGTCGCCAAACGGCTTGTTGGGGCCCCAAATGAAATACCGGTCGTTTTCCACGATGTTGGGCTGAAGCTGGCGGACGTATCGCTCCATTTCCTCGCCGTGGAGATTAATCCCGTCCGGCCACTCGTAGCCGTCCCACCAAAGCAAGTCTATGGTGCCGTAACGGGTCAGCAGTTCCCCCACCTGACCTTTGACGTAGACATAGAACTGGTCAAGGTATTTCTGAATTTCGGGCAGCGGCATATCGACCCATTTGGGAAGTCCCTGCCTCTCAGGATGCGAATGGTGCATTTCGCCGTCACGCCGGGGAAAACCTCGATGCGGCCAGCCGGGCGGGTTGTAATGCCAGTCCGTGGGCGAGTAATAGAAGCCGACCTTCATACCGTGCTTTCGGCACGCATCCACATACGGCTTCACCAAATCCCGCCCGTTGAGCTTCTGCTTGGTACCAAAATCGCCGAATTCGCTCGGCCACAGCGCATAGCCGTCGTGATGCCGCGTCAGGAACACGCAGTATTTAAAGCCCGCCCGCGCTGCCGCTTCCATCCATTTGTCAGGATCATAATTCTGGGGGTTGAACTGATCGGCCAGCGCATCGTATTTCGTTGTCGGCCAATACGGATTGGGTTTGCCGGCGTCCTCAAAGATGCCCCACCCAATTTCAATGTTCGCCACACTCGATATGCCCCAGCATATGAAGAGGCCAAACCCGTCCTGCGAATACCAGGGCTGAATCGGCCGATGGGACGGCGATGTGTCCACGGGGGTCGCTGTTACAATTCCTGGCGCTGCCAACGGCAAAGTGGCAGTTGCGGCAATAGTTTGTATAAAATCACGTCGGTTCATATTTCTCCTCTATAAAATTGGCGCTTCCGAATCCGGTTTGACTGGGGCTCAATGACCAGCGGGCGTACCGCTAACTCGTTTTTCCAACCCCGCCCAGAAATCCAGCGTGCCGTCATCCATGTGCAGGGGTGACAACTCCGGCTCATGATCCTTCACAAAGGCTTGCCGCTGATAGAGCGCGCCGGGGCCGTCTGTGCCATAGAATACGCGCACTTGCTGCTTATCGTAGTCAGAGTACCCTGTCGTAAATTGCGGGCCGATGGGTTCCATGCGCACCACGGTATCGCCCTTCCACGTCACCCGGTAGCGATAGTGGTGGAACCCCGGATTGCCAATCTCCTCCTCTTCGGTCGAGAGCGGCAGCGGATAGGCAACTCGCAAGGAGTCGCCTTGAGCCCGCGGCCCCAGTTCAAGATAATTCCCAAACACTTTGGCCACCACGTTCACGCCATTCACCTCAACCGCCACATTTTTGGGCTCGACAAAATCCGGCACGCGCACTCGCACGGCGCAGGCTTGCTTGAGCTGAATGGTCAATAGACCCTTGAACGGCTGATAGCCCCGGATTTCCGCTTGCGGCATAAGCTTGTCAATGTGCAGGTTCACCAAGAGCGTGCCATTCTCAAAGCGCGCCGCGTTCTTCCAGGCAATGAAGAGTGCATGCATCCCCGAGCCGCCACAGCAATTCTGGAAGACGCGCGTCTTGTTGTGCAATTCCGGCCCACCCCAATGGTGCCCCAGGGTTTCGCAGGCCGCCAGAAAGTGCGTGGGTGAACTCCATCCCGCCCAACCGCCCTCCATGCGGCCGGCGATGTCACGCCGGGAGAATTGCGCCGTGTCCGCCTGGCCGGAGCCGTCCTTCAGCCACATGAGGTTGTGCGCCTGATTCTCAATCAATTGGTTGCGAACCACGCGCTCCACATCGCCCCAATACTCCGGATGCCCGTGGTTGGCCAGCGTGGTGGCCAACCCGATGTAATCCATCAGCGCGCAGGTTTCCGTGCCCACAATGTCACCCTGGCGCCCAATCGATTCCGGCAGGAAGCCGAAGCGCGTGGCTTGGGACCGCACGTAACGATAGATGGCGTCCACCCGGCTGAACAGCACCGGGTCCCCGACGTAGAGCGCGTAGTCGGCGCTCCCCACCAGCGTACGCAGGTTTCCATGCATGTGCCCGCCTTGCTTGAATTTGTTGTCGGGCGTAAATAGCGGGTCGTTGCCAAACACCTTGTGGACTTGCATCCCGGCCAGCTTCAGCGCCGACTCGTCACCCAGCACACGCGCGGCCACCATCAGGCTCTTGATCTTAAAGCCGTCCAGGAAGCCGCCGCCCGTTCCATTGGAAGCTCGGGCCAACATGCTTTCAGTCATACGCAGAATGATTTTACGCAGTTCGGGGTTGGGGGCATCGGCATAGGCGGTGACCAGAGCATACAGCGTGAGGGCCTGATCTCCGGGGTCAGCGACCTGGTGGGAATAGGTCGTTTCCGGCCGGGTCAGTAATCCGCTCGCGGGATCGATATCGCCCAGAATGTTCCGCCGCCAGACTGCTTCGATGGGTAAAGGCACGCCCGTCATGTGCCGGGCCATCACCACTCCTTGGTATTGCCGCGCCGTCACATCACCGAAATCCGGCCAGTCGTGCGCCGCCTCAGCAGGCTCCGTCCAGAAGATGTTGAAGTAGGGCTGGCCTTTACTGTCGACCATACGGTTGCAGTAGTTAAAGCTGCGCTGCATGTACGATTCGAGCGCCAACGTCTGGAATTGCGCGCTCCCTGAAGGTCTGGGCGGAGAATCCTGGGCGGGAGTCGTAATCATCAATCCGCCGGCCACGCAAGCGGCAAGGGCGATCAGTGCGAGTAGAAATCGTGATGGTCTCATGGCTCAACCTCGCTGCGGTTTCGGAAGGAACCAATGTGAGGCGGGGGCAGTATTCCACAATAATCACGAAGTACAAGTAGAATCGACGGGTCGAGTGGGCCGTCGCTCAACTCTTCTCCGGCAACATCACGGGAGCCAGCTTATCCATGTGCCTAGCGATTTGGCTCTTCGCCGTCAAATCCCAGAGCGACGTTTTCATGCGCCGCATGGCGAGCACGGCAGTGATCCAGGCCTGCGTCCATCCCGTTTCGGTGGACCAGACTCCCCAGCCCCAATCCGAGTTGCTGGCCCAGTAGTCCCAAAGTTTGTAATCGAAAGCGCGGAACCACGCTCCGTCGAGTTCGGGGTGGGCGGAGGACTTGGCCTGGATGCGACACAGGAATTCCGTCAGTTTGGCTTCTGCACGCAAATAAACAGGGTCGCCGGTGGCGGCAGCGGCTTCGTGCAAGCCGAGAAAAGCAAAGTTGCTGGTATAGAGAAGGTCGCAAGCCGGGTCGCCGTTCTGTTGAATCAGCGACGCTTCCCCCGTTCCATAACGCTCGTTGGATTTGGGTGGACCATACTTGCTTTCGGTGGCCGCGCCAACCTCTTCGCGTAGAGCGCCGCATTCGTCCTGGGAGGCCAGCAGTTCTTTCGCCATGTGCTTCAGCCATTCCCTGTGCTCGGGGGTATCCTCAACGCGCACCAACCACGCCAGCGGCAGCAACATGCGGGCGCGTTCCTGCTGGATGCCATTGGTCCAGTGCCATTTGTCCGGATATGCAGCAAGGGTCATGCGAAGGGCATTCTTAGTCCTGTCCAGGAATCTGGCGTCGCGGGTCTTGTCATATGCCCAGAGGAAACATGCCCACAAATACGCCTCGAAGTGGGGCGCATAATTGACCGATTGATCCTCGTAGAAAAACCGCCAGCCCTGGGCTTGCAGCCTCTTTTCGTCCAAGCTGTTCTCACGGAAACCCAGCTTCCCAGAGGTTCGCAAATTGGCCAACATACAGCGCAGTACTTTCTCGTCCCAGCGGTCAATCTTGAGCAGAGCACTGGCGCCGATGGTTCCCAGCAGGCTGCGCGCATTGTCATCGCCGAAGTAGACTCCCGTGGAGTCAGGCAGGAACCACCCCACGAGTCCGAAGGACGGACTTGCCGGATCATTCCGCGGACCTTGCGCGAGATCCGAGAGGGAATAGATAAAGTCGTTCAGATTGGCGGCAATCTCGCCATCCCACGCCTTGCCGCTGAGCACCGAGGAGCACGCCATGGCCAGGGACGTTTCCCCCGAGCAGTCATTGCGGCGGCCCCACCCCAACAACTGGCTGCCATCGTATTCGATGGCATTGGAAAACCCTTCCAACACACCTTCCCTGCCGTCGCCGATGGGCCAGTCAGATGGCGGTGGTGGTGAAGCGTGGCCCAACCTCTCGCGTTCAATCACCTTGGCTTTCCAGGAAGCATCGACAAACAATCTTGCTTTGCTGTACCACTCCACTCCCTTTTGAAAAGCGTCCAGCTCGGCGTTTTCCGGCAAGGGTTGGCGGGGCGGAAAAGCTGGGCTTACACTCGCTTTGAATTCCCCCAGGCTGAGGCGGGAATCAGGGGTTAACCAGTTAAGAATCCAATTCCACACGAGGCCCCACGACTTAGTAGGCGAATAACGGCCCGTAAGGAAATGGCTGAGCTTCGTGGTGGCCACCATCACCTCTCCCTCCGAAGCCTTGAAGAGGATAGGCCTGACTCCGTCGGTGGGAAGCCCGTAAATCGCCTTCTCAAAACCCGCTGCCCGCGCCAAAACCAGATCCGCGTTGGCGAATTCCACCGGTACATAGCGGCCATCGTGGAAATCGAGAATCTGGAGCTTTTCCAGAGAGGGGTTGAATGCATTGGACGCAACGAAAACGCGCTCCAACAGGTTGTCGTAATGCCCTTTGGCGATTCCCCGCGGCGCACCCACCTGCAACCCCGGCACATACGACGGGAATTCCACGTACAGTCGAAGCTTCTTTTCCGCCGCTTTTTGGAAAATCTCGCCTTCAAGTTGAGTGGGCTTTGAAGGGTAATCCTCCGCCAGGATCAGGACGCCGGTCCCGCGCGGGGCTCGCGCCACAGCCGCTTCCGGCCCGTCATAGCGCGGAAGCGTGTTGGCGCCCGATGCCAGCAGTTTGTAGAGATCATTTGCGGCCGAACAGCTAAAAACCAGCGGCGTTGAAGTGATGTGCTTACCCCATGGCATCCATACGGCGGGAAGAAGACCTAAAGCCTTTAACGCATCACGACGTCTGTAGTAATTGTTTTCAACCATTGGCTCGTCCTTACAGTGCAAGGTATTTGGAATTGCTTTGGCGGTTCCGCTTCCATTGAGCCCCAAAGTGGCAAGCCGGGCGAGGAGTCTCGCAAGTCCCCTCTTGACAAGGAAAAGCCACGGACCTACAAAACAGGTCCGCGCTACACTTACTCACCCCGCTTGGTCCGCCGCTTGCAGCAGTGCGCGGATGTATCCGTAGCAGTACGCGAATGACTGCAAGCCCCCGGGGTCATTGGGCGCCTGGGGCACGTGGTCAGGCATCAGCAGATAGGGATAGCCAACCTCGATGTAGGCCTGCAGCGCCTTGACCATGTCCACATCGCCTTCGTCAGGGTAAACCTCCTGAAAATCGTCGCGGCGGCCGCGGATATTCCGGAAGTGTACGTTGAAGATCTTCTTCCGCTCACCGAAATAGCGAATCACATCGAAAATTTCCTTGCCGGGATCATTCAGCATTTCGGAAACGGTACCCTGGCAAAAATTCAGTCCATGGTAAGGGCTTTCGTTGATGGTGATGAATCGCTTCAGCCCATCCACGGTGCCCAGCACGCGCACTACTCCCTGATAGCCCTCGGGCGGCATGCCGGGATCGTGGGGATGGCACGCCATCCGAATTTTGTACTCATTGGCAACGGGAATCACGCGCTCAAGAAAATAGGTTATGCGCTCCCAAAACATATCGGCGTTCACATGCCCGGCACGCGTGAGCAGCAGGTTGGGATGCGCTTCTTTGAGCCGCCACGTGCTGTATGTGGCGTCGCCCCGCCCGGGAGTTCTCTCCGTACGCACCACACCCAGCAGGCTCATGTTGTACTTGATGGAGGGAATACCCGCCGTGGCGCAATTACGGATGAGGTTTTGGATGGCTTCGATGTCACGATCGCGTTCGGGACTATTCGCCAGCACGATGGCAGGATGTGCAGTTTGGTCAACATGCGAGGATTCCAGAAACGGTGGCGCGATGCAGTCAATGGATATGCGGTTTTTCTCGCCCAAGTCGCGCAAGCGCTTCAGTTCGTCCACGTTGGCGTACAAGCGGCCGTCGCCGATCTCCGGATAACCACAAATGTTGTGGATGCCATAGCGCGCGAAAAACTTGAGATGAGTATCATTGGTGGGAGCACTCTGGCACCCGAGTTTCATCAGAACGCGCCGGCCCGCGGCAGCACGTGAGGTGCTACCACCCTTCAGCACCATTGCGGCAGCGCCCGTGGAGGCGATGAATTTTCTACGATTCATGTAAAGGCTCCCTTCGGCGATCTGGTAGCGCGGACCACCGTATTTGGGGTCCACGGCTCTTACCTCGCAAAAGCCGAAAATCTCAAACCTGGCGACTATCCTCGGGTTTGGAGCGCGAGTGGAGGGAAGAGCCGCAGACCGCAAAACCGGCGGTCTGCGCTACGCCGGCTCGCTGATTCAGATGGCAGCCGATAGCCACCGGTTCGTTGCGCGTCAGCGGCACTCGAACTCAATTTCGAAACTCTCTTTCTTCCCTTTCGGACCTTGAATTTGGTGGGAGTAGCGCAATTTGCTTTTGTCCTCCGACAGGCTAAACCGTTCTTCGATCTCCAGTTCATGCCATTGATGACGCCAAATTGTGAAGGCGACCAAGGTCTCGCCTTCAGATGCGACTCCCGACGCCTTTTGGTGCGAGTAAAAAGTCGGGAACATTTGCGGCGCGGTGATTCCGCTTCGCCTCACTTGTTCCCTCATGTGTTCTATTGCTTCCTCCGGGCCCTTGGCAAAATGTCGTTTCACATTCTCACGCATCGTCGTGACATCAAGAGGCGGCTCCGGTCGCCACGTCTGGCTGGATTGCAGAATCCGCTTAGCCGCTTCGAGTGCCTCTTTTGGCAAACCATCAACGAGTTTATGAATAGAAACGCGATCAGGCATGGGGACTCCTACCCTTCAAATTGGCCCTCGCAAGGAAGGGGATGATACGTCTGCAATGTCAAACTCGATTTCACGATGGCCTTCTTTTCCGTCTGGCCCCTTAATTCGCAGAGCATACGACAGCGTGCGTTTATCCGCAGAAACACCAAGCTGCCTCTCAATCTGCAATTCATGACCACGGAACCGGCGAAGTTCGATGTTCACTTCAGCCCCGCCTTTGGACCCGCTCACCGACGCTGAACCGTCGCCATCGCCCGTCCAGAAGGCCGAACCGGCAGTACTGCCACCCACGGGGCCACCAGAGCCTGCACAGATCGCAGCGGTGCCGCCACTGCGCGCAGTGCGTTCGGCAAGAATTCCCTTCGCTCGGGCCTGCATCTTTTGAGCGTCACGGGACATCTCCAGCGGCCAGGTCTGAAGTCGTTGAAGTATGCGCTCAACAGCTTCAAGTGCCGCCTCGGGCAACGAATCCACGAGTTGGTGGACAGAGTCCCCGTCAGGCATCCCCATGATTGAAAATCCTCCAACGGCGAACGGCCGCCTACACATCAATCCGATAAAGGTATGCGTCGCCAACCCAGCCATCCTTGAAGGCGAACATGCGCGTCATGTGCACGGCGATTTGATGTGTCTCGCGATCTTCGCGGGCATAGAAATTTGAGAGCATTAGAATCTCAGATTCACCTGCCTCGCGATCATCCACCACAATCAGGCTTTCGCGAATCAGCAGGCCCGTGTTCTGGTCCACCTCACCAACGTAGAACGGGCGGCGCGGCAGGTCTACCCGCGGATTGTCGCGGCTGATGTTCCCCAGCCAGTAGAGTTTTCCATTCGAGTGGCGCAGGAGTTGCGAACAGGAACTGGGCGAATAGAACGATTCGCCCGAGTTGTAGGTCCAGGGGACGGGCGCTGTCCAGTGCCAGCCGCCATCCGAGGAATAGGAAATCCAGCGGTAGCCCGGTAGCTCCCCTTTTCTGTCGTTGGCCCCGCGCATCACCACGATCAGTCGGCCGTCAGCCAGGGTCGCAAGCGTTCCTTCAATCATGCCGCGCTTGGAGCGGGCCGGATCGCCTTTGATCAGTTCCGCCATGCGCCATACCAGATGCTTTCCCTTCCATCGGGCGTGCAATATGGCCACATCCGTGTACGTGTAACCACCGCCGGGGTTGTATAGTTTGCCGTCGGCGTCGAGAGGAGCGATTTGCACCGGCAGGAGAATGGAGCCGTCCTTCATCGTGATGGGCAATGACGGAACATCGCCCAGCATCACGCAGTTCTTGCCGGTATAAACACCAGGAAGCGGGTGGCGCGCGTTCAATTCCCTTCCCTGCTGAATCACTTGATGGACGGCGCCCTCGGTGGAATAGAAAACGCTCCACTGACGCATTCCTTCGATGGGGTCGTCGGTCGGCAGCACGCCCTCGTTCCAAAACTCCATGTAACGCCCGGTTTGGGGGTCCACGTAACCGGCGCGCGGAGCCAGTCGCCACGTGCCTTCCGGCCGTTTCTCGCGGATCTTCTTTTCAGTGGGTTCACTCCAAGTATGGCCGTAGTCGGTTGAATGGCGAAGGTAGACAACATCAATTGTATCGGAGCGGCTGGAGCGCGCCTCCATGGAAACCATGGCGCCGCCTGTGAGTTGCGTGTAAAACGCACAGGCGCCCACCGCCGTACCCTTGCCGGGAGAGCGGATAAAAATTTCCCGCGAAACGCGCTCGTGGGGCGGAACCAGGAACACCATCGATGTTGCCAGAAAATCGCGTCGATTCATTTGATCACCTTCGGGTGAGTAATCTACAACTGACTGGGTTTCCGCACAAGCGGGGTGAGAATAGAGGGCAGGAATTACCAAGGAGTTCCACCGAGGCCTCTTGGAAAAAATGTGAAGATCGATCATTCGTTTACCGGATGCGGGCAATAGTCGTGAGTCGCTTGACAGAGACAATATATCCCCCTCAATATAAAAGCTCGCTCACGGGAGCCGAACCGAATAAGTCAAAATCCCAATTGCCATAGAATTGCTTGTGCAAGGGCTGTCCTCGCAATTCAACTCGGTTCATTGCTTGATGACTTAGCAAATTGCAAGTGGATTGTAAAATAAGTAAAGTGAAGCGTAACGTAAGCTGCAGTGAATCCGTCTAAGTTTCCTTGATGAGGAGACCCCGTGATAAAGGTAAGCTCTTATATTGCAATACTCTTGGCAGGGTTATCGTTGTTTGTTCTCCCCGCGCTCGCGCAGGAACCAGCCCAGAATGCCCCCACGGCTGCCAAGGCCGCACGTGCTTCCGGGGATGTGACCCAGGTCCAACCGAATCGACTGACCGTGCACACGGCAAATGGTGACGTTCAAGTCGAACTGCCCCAAGCCGTCAAGCTTCTACGCGTTCCCCCCGGTGCCAAGGACCTGAAGGCGGCGGAACCCATTACGGTAGATGAGATTAACGCCGGTGACCGCGCCGTGGTATTAGGTCGCCCCGGAGCAGACCCGCAAACCATTCAGGCAGTCCGGGTGGTGGTGATGTCAAAATCGGACATTACCAGCTACCACGAAGCAGAAGTTCGGGACTGGCAGACCCGCGGGATCGAAGGCAATGTGAAGTTGGTCGATGCGGTAAAGGGGGAAGTAACCATTTCCGCACCCAACCACCCACCCACACCGGGTAATTTGACGCATCCGGTGGTCCTAACCACAACCCCTCAAACGGTGCTATTACGTTACGCACCCAACTCCGTGAAGTTTGCCGATGCCAAACCCAGTAATGTGGCTGCACTGAAGGTTGGCGATCAGGTCCGTGCCTTGGGCACGGTGAGTGAAGACGGGACCCATTACGCCGCCGATAAGGTGGTTTTCGGAACGTTTCACAACATTGGCGCGACAGTCATTTCTATCGATTTGACTGCGGGCACTTTGACCGTAAAGAGCCTGGGAACTGGTAAGCCAATGACCGTACACGCCGATGCGGAATGCAAAATCCATCAACTTCCTGCTTTCCTGGCTCAGACGATTGCCGGGCTCAGCTCTGGCGGAGTGGCAGCGGGAGGCCACCCCCAAGGCGGTTCCGGCGCCCCAGCCGGCGGAGGCCCCAAAGCTGGTGGTGGCGGCGCACCTCACGGCGGCATGGGGAACTTTAGCCAGATGCTTGAAAACATGCCGGATCTGAAGCTTAGCGACATTAAGCGCGGGCAGGCTATTGTCATTTTCAGCCCCGAAGGCACGAACCCGGCGGATGTGACAGCAATATTTATCCTTACCGGCGTGGAGCCGATACTTGCCGCGCAGCCGAAGGGCGGAGAAATGAACCTCGGCAACTGGAACCTGAGCCTTGGTGGCGGTGCCGCGGCTGGTGATGTTGGACCCTAGATCGACCGCAGAAGCATGTCTGGCCAGACCTCTGTGAGGGACCGGGGTGCGCGCCCCGTAATCCCTCACAACAGAAAGCCCTGTCTGTGATTTCCATGCAGCACATAGTAGAGGAGAATTAGCCTTGTTTCGAGACCTATGCCGTATGCGTAGCGGATTCCTGCTCGCATCCCTTTTTATGTTGATCGTACCCAATTTGGTTTTGGGTCAGACTTCCAGCCCCAGTTTACAAGGCCAGGTGCTCGATCCTTCGGGAGCGGCCATTCCTGCGCTTACGGTGACCCTGACGGGACCCACTGGGAAAAGTTTGGATGCTCAGACCAACGAACAAGGCAAATACGCCTTTCGAAACCTTGCCCCTGGCACCTACACCTTGACGATCAGCCTTAAAGGCTTTGAGTCCTTTGTCAAGGGAAGCATCATCATTGCCCGCGGCAAACCGCAGGTCGTAAACGCCAAGCTGGCGGTGGAAGTGACCAAGCAACAGGTCACGGTGACGGAAGAGAATTCCAAAATCACCGTTGACCCCACGGAAAACGCCAGTTCACTGGTTATCAAAGGCAAGGACATCGAATCGCTCTCCGACGATCCCGATGAGTTGCAGTCAGAGCTCGAGTCTCTTGCCGGACCTTCGGCGGGACCCAACGGCGGCCAAATTTACATTGACGGATTTACTGGTGGTGAATTGCCGCCCAAATCCTCCATTCGCGAAATCCGCGTCAACCAGAACCCCTTTTCCGCGCAGTACGATTCGTTGGGTTACGGGAGAATTCAAGTCCTGACCAAGCCGGGGACGGACAAACTTCATGGTCAGCTCTTCGCCACCGGAAATGACTCCTCCTTCAATACGCGCAACCCCTTTGCCGCGCAGGTTCCGGGCTATCACTCGGAAATGTTCGACGGAAACCTCGGCGGTCCAATCGGAAAGAAGACCTCGTTTTTCTTCGACGGGCAGCGCCGGAACATTCAGGACGACTCCATTGTGAGCGCCTACATCCTCGATTCCAATTTCAATCAGGTTCCGTTCACGCAAGCCCTCCCCATGCCCCAAACGCGAACGGAAATCACCCCGCGTATCGATACCCAGTTTGGAAACAACAATACCTTGACCGTCCGGTATCAGTTCTATAAGAACACCCAGCAGGATCAAGGCGTTGGACTGTTCTCCCTTCCCTCGCAGTCTTACAATGCCGGTGATACGGAACAATTCATCCAGGTCAGCGATGCCCAGGTGCTGTCAGAGAAAGCGGTCACTGAGATGCGCTTTCGTTATACCCACGAGACCAGCTTCCAGACGCCCCAGAACTCAGGGCCCACCATCGCCGTTTCCGGTGCATTCACAGATGGAGGCTCGAGCGCCGGCACCAGCACCAGCACCTATCAAGCCTATGAATTCCAGAATTACACGTCGGTGCAACTGAAGAAGCATTTCGTGAAATTTGGAGGCCGGTTCCGGGAAAACACCGAGGCAGCCAGCTCAACCGGGAACTTCAACGGCGTCTTTACGTTTCCATCGCTCACGGCATATCAAGTAGCGGAAAAGGGTTTCCAGCAAGGTTTGACCGCTGCCCAGATTGCGGCTGCGGGGGGCGGACCGAGCCAGTTCCTGATCAATGCAGGGACTCCTCTCGCTACGGTTCATTACTTCGACTTTGAGCCCTACGTCGAAGACGATTGGAAGGTGCTGCCCACGATGACGCTGAGCGCCGGGCTGCGCTTCGAGACTCAAAGCCACATTCGCGACCATGCCGACTTTGCTCCGCGCATTGGGATTGCCTGGGGTCTGGGAAGGGGGAAGTCACCCAAGACCGTATTGCGCACCGGGGCAGGGATATTCTATGACCGCTTTGGTCAGGGTCTTATCCTCAACACCAACCGCCTGAACGGGATTGACCAGCAGGAGTATATCGTTAACACCTTCAATACCGTGGGCACCGTGACGACACCCAACTCCTACTTCCCAACCATTTTGCAAAACTTCCAATCGTCCACGCTGCCGCCCATCAGCTCTCTCGCGCAGAATCTGGTCCCCACGGTCACTCAAATGGATCCCAACCTGCGCGCGCCTTATACCATCCAGTCGGGAATTGGGCTGGAGCGCCAGTTTACCAAGAAGGTCACCGGTTCGGTCACTTACCTCAATACCCATGGGGTTCACCAGTTTATGTCCCGCGACATCAACGCGCCGGACCCGTCGAATCCCGGTGAAGCACGCCCCATCGCCAGCGTGGGAGACTTGTACCAGTACGAATCGGCCGGCCTGTACAACCAAAACCAGATGATCGCCAATTTCAGCATTCGCGGCAGCAAGGTTTCGCTCAGCGGCTATTACACCCTCAGCTATGTTGACGCCAACACCTCCGGCGCGGGAAGCTTCCCCGTCGACCAGTACAATGTCGAACAGGATTACGGTCGCGCCGCGTACGACGTCCGCAACCGCGTCTTCCTGGGTGGCAGTTGGACTTTACCGCATGGCATTCAGCTATTCCCCTTCGTCATTGCCACTTCCGCCCCGCCCTTTAACATTACGCTGGGTCGGGATCTTAACGGCGATTCCCTGTACAATGATCGCCCTGCTTTCGCCACAAGTCTTACTAGTGCCGCCAACCTTGTCAGCACCCCTTGGGGCAACTTTGACATCAATCCTGCCCCGGGAACACCCCTGATACCGCCATATTACGGTGAGGCCTCCAGCCGGTTCACCACCAATCTTCGCCTCAGTAAAACTTTTGGTTTCGGTAAAGAAACTTCGCATCCTGGCAACGTGGGGGGGGGCGGCGGCGGGGGTTACGGTCGCGGACTGGGACCCGGGGGACTTAGCAGCATGGGCAATAGCGGCAATATGTTTGGCCGGGGCAGCTCCACCAGCCGCCGCTACAACCTAACCTTCAGCGTGTCGGCCCGCAACCTCTTCAACAATGTCAATTTGGCAATCCCCACGGGGAACCTTAACTCGCCACTCTTTGGAAAATCCAATGCAATCTCCGGCATGTTCGCCGCTGGCAGCGCTGCCAATCGGAGAATCGATCTCCAGGTGCGGTTCACCTTCTAACGCCGCCATCAAAGTATTGGGATGATCGCAGAGCCGGGGCATGTCCCAGCTCTGCGATCCTGTATACTGGTTTACGGCGACATGAACCACCTCTTGCCTTTTGCTCCACTTCGCGAAGATCCGGACGGTGTGGCCGATCACCGGACCGCCGGATCACCCGATCTCCGATCTCCGGAGTCCAATGGACTCCATCGGAGTCCGCAAATCGGGCACCCGATCATGAGCCTGTTGTGTCTGGTGCTTGCCACGTGCGCTCCTCTGAATGCCCGCGCGGCGTCTGGTGATTCGGCGCCAGTCCCCGTCATCCTGATATCCATTGATACCTTGCGCGCGGACCACCTGGGCGCTTACGGGTACACCAAGATTCACACTCCACACATCGATTCGTTCACTCAAGGCGGAACGCGCTTTATCCGCGCCGAGGCGCAGATTCCACTCACCCTCCCATCGCACACATCGCTGTTCACTTCCACATATCCCTTTGAGAATCGTGTGGAGGAAAACGGCGAGCGCGTTCCCGCTGGTGTGGTGACTCTTGCTTCCGTCCTGCAGGAACAAGGCTACAAAACCGCAGCTTTCATCGGCAGCGCCTTCATGGACCGGAGCTACGGGTTGGACCAGGGTTTCGATGAATACGACAGCCCGTTCGCTCTCGACATCACCCGGGTGACTAATCCCCTGGCGATGAGCCTGCGTCGCGATGGCGCCCTGGTGGTGCGTTCCGCGCGCCAATGGCTTGATGCCCACCGCGGCCAACCCGTTTTCGTGTTCGTGCACCTTTTTGATATGCACTTCCCTTACACCCTGCCGGCGGGAGTGGCAAACAGACAGGGAATCTCCCGTTACGACGCGCAACTGCAATATGTGGACCAGGTCATGGGGCGCTTTCAGCAGGACTTGATGCGCGGCGGTTGGTGGGAGAAGTCACTGGTGGTCGTCATCAGCGACCATGGCGAAGGCCTTGGTGACCATCAGGAAACCGACCACGGATATTACATCTACGAGAGCACTCTGCACGTGCCGCTGATCTTCCATTGGCCGCAAACCGCGGAAACACGAAAAGCGAAACTGGAAACTGGAAATTCGAAAATGGAAAATGGAAAATCGAAATCCGAAAATCGAAATCCGAAAATCGAAATCCAGAATCCGGAACCTAGGGTCCGAAATTCGGAATCCGGAATCCGGAATTCAGCCCGAGTTTCGAATACCGACTTTCGATTTTCGCCTTTCAAAGAGCGGGCAGACGCTCCAGTCGGCCTGATCGACGTGGCTCCGACGATTCTGGATTATCTGCGCATCCCCGCCCCCGCCGCATTCGAAGGCCACAGCCAACTTGGCACGCTCAAGGCCGAAGCACCGGGGAGGCCGCCCGCTGTCTACAGCGAGAGCCTCTATGCCCACGATGCGTTTCGTTGGGCTCCGCTGCGGGCCTTGCGCATGGGGAAGTACAAATACATCCAATCACCCAAGGCGGAACTCTACAACCTTGACGCCGACCCGCATGAGCATACGAATCTGCTGCGCAAGAACGCGGCGGTAGCGGGAGAACTCCAAAGCGAATTGGCGAAGATGCTCACTCGTTACGAGCCGTCGCAGCGGGCGGCGGCAACTTCCCTGTCACCGGAAACACTGGCACAGCTTGAGTCGCTTGGTTACCTTGCGGCGGAACCGCGCGGCAAGACTGAAAATTCCGGATCCGACCCCAAGGACCGCTTCGCCGAATTTCAGCTTTACCAAAGCGCCTTCTTGGATTTTACGGAAGGCCACAGCGCCGTGGCCCTTCCCAAGCTGCTGTCGATTCTGCGCGCGGACCCGCAAAATACGCTTGCGCGATACCATCTGGGCGAGTGTTTTCTCCAATTGAACAAGCCCCAGGATGCCCTGCGCGAATGGACCACCGTGCTCAAGTTTGACCCGCAGTATGCTCCTGCCGCCGAAGCCATCGGCCAATACTGGTTGGCAAATGGGGACTATGCCAAAGCGCGCCGGCGCTTTGAGCAGGTGCTGGCCTTGACCCCCGATAGCTACGCCGGGCATTTCCAACTAGCCGTCGCCGACGAACATCTGGGGCTTCTCCCCGAAGCGCGTAAGCATTTGGAAATAGCCTGCAAGATCGCTCCGCACGATGAGGCTTGCGCCCGCAAGCTGAAGTCGCTGACTCAGAAATAAGGTCGGGAGGATTTATGCAGGAACTGCCACATCATCTGGACCGGGATATTTTGATCAAGGCAAAGCGGGAGACGGTATTTCGATTCTTCACCGATAGCGCACGGTGGGCAAGTTGGTGGGGCGCGGGCTCCACCATGGATGCCACGCCCGGTGGCAAAGTATATATCCGCCATCCCAACGGAGTGGAAACACTGGGCGAGGTGTTGGAGGTGCACCCGCCTGAATTCATCACCTTTACCTACGGTTACGCTAGCGGCAAACCCATACCGCCCGGAAGCTCGTGCGTAACCATTCGTCTGGAGCCCGACGAAACCGGAACGCGGCTCCATCTGCGGCATGAGTTCGCGGAAGCCGGTCCGCACGATCAGCACGTGCAAGGGTGGCGCTTCCAGCTTTCCGTCTTCAGCAACGCGGTGGCAAACGAAGTGTACGCAGACGCGGCAAGCGCCGTGGATGCCTGGTTCAGTGCCTGGGCCATCGCCGACGATAAATCGCGCGAGGAAACGCTGGCGAGGCTTGTCACACCGGAAATTCAGTTTCGCGACCGCTTCAGCGTACTCGATGGCTTAGGGTCCACGCAAAAATAACCATTCACTCGTAGTCGCGACAGCCACATTACC
>CAYTMD010000043.1:0-21234 GCA_964438685.1 uncultured Acidobacteriota bacterium | reverse complement strand
TGTTCTTTTAAGCTTGCCAGGGCGGGATGGTTGGGGTTCTGATTGTGTAAACGGTCCCAGGCTTTTTGCGCTGCGGCAAGATCGTGAGTGCCCTCAAGGTTTACGACAATGGCGTTGAGCATAGTCGATTCGTGCCTGGGATCCAATTCCAGCGACTTGTTATATTCGCGCAGGGCATCCTGGGGCCTTCCCGAGTAGAAAAATGCCGTGCCCAAATCGGTGTGGGCATTGACATTTTTCGGATCAATTGCCAACGCGCGCTGATACCACTCAATGGCATTGTTGTACTGCTTCTGATCGTAAAGAAAGTTGGCCAGTTTCAAGGGGGGTTCGGGGTCTTTGGGATTCTGGGCCAACATAGCCTCTGTCTGCTTGATGACCGCCTCGACGTCAATTGGAGGGTGGCCTTCCGGCAGGCCTTGCGGGGTCATCGCTCCACCGGGGGGCGCGGAGGGGGCGCCTGCCGGCGGCATTTCCGAGGGCATCGCCGCAGTCGCCGCGACCTTCTGACGGCCGTTCCAGTTCATCTGAGCGTCAGTGATGTAGCCCGCCAGAAACCCCACCGCCAGGAAAATCACCGCCGTAATGATAGTTTCCTTTTTCATCAGCCCCTCTCTGCTGGATTAATTGTCAGTCTAACGGACCTGCATAGGAGCGTCAAGTTCATCGGGACATCGGGTGATCGGGTCATCGGGTCATTTAGCGATTGAATGATTGTGCGATACAAAACTGAGGGAATTGCAGTGAATGACTCAAGCACTCAAACACCCCATCATTCGATGACGAAATGACCCGATGAGCCGATGACTCAATGGCTTGGCTTCCACTGCTCAAAAAACGCCTTGATGCTCTCGTAGCTCATATTGCGGGCGTCGGCGAACTGACCCTGATCCATGGCGTATAGAAGGTTTCCGCGCGGGTCCAATACCGCCAAGGCGGGGATTCCATGCTTGATGGGGACATGATACTTCTCGGCCAAATCGAGGTTCTTGTCCTCGCGCCCCAGATCGATTTCGACGACCACATAGTTCTTCGCAATAATTGCAGCGAGCTCAGGATTGTGCATATGCGCATCCAGCGCATGGCAGTCGGGTCACCAGTTGGCGCCAAAGATCAGCACAATGTTCCTTTGGCTCCCTTCCGCGTTGGCAATTGCCACGGCGACGTCGCGATGCGCATCCGCCTTCTCGTCATAGATGGGGGAGTTGGTGGCGGCGGTGGGGGTGGGCGGCTGCTTTCGAGAGCAGCCAATGAGGACCAGGAATAGCACCAGGAACCAATACTTGGAATGATTCATCAATATTCCCTCCCCAGCCATCATACCGCAGATACTGCCAAAACCCGGTGTCCCACCGTTGACTACCCACCTGTGAATTGGCTGTGGTAGCATCATGTTACCGGAAAGGAACTGAACCACTCATGGAGTACACCGGACAAGCCCCGTCGCGATTCGCTTTTGCCGACATCCTTTATGAGAAGAAGGACGGAATCGCCCGCGTCACCCTGAACCGTCCTGAAATTTACAATGCCTACTCGTCCGATACCCTGCGCGAAATGACCGAAGCCTTTCGCGATGCCGCCATGGACGATGCCGTCGGGGTGGTTGTTCTCACCGGCGCGGGAGATAAAGCCTTTTGCGCAGGAAGCGATGCCAAGGAGTTTTCCAGGGAATTCCTTCGCCGCCCACGGAATTTCTGGAAGTTCCAAGGCTTAATGGCCGAGGCAATGAATCTGTTCCGCCACCTTGGCAAGCCCACCATTGCCCGGCTGAACGGCGTGGTGGCGGGCGCTGGGAACGACTGGAACTTGGCCGCTGATTTGGCCATCGCGGCGGACCACGTGCGCTTTATGCAAATGGGTACGCGCGTGGGTTTGGTGGATGCCGGTGGGGCAACCCAATGGCTGCCACTGGTTATCGGTGAGCGCCGGGCAAGAGAGATGCTGCTGACTTGTAACGAGGTCACCGCCGAGCAGGCGCTGAATTGGGGGCTGGTAAATCAAGTCGTTCCTCTCAAGCAGCTTGACCGGGCGGTGAATGCCCTGGCCAAAAAACTTATCCAGAAATTCCCGGAGAGTACGCGCTACACGCTTCAGCAATTGGACATGTGGAAGGACCTGGCATGGACTCTCACCGCGGGCCACGCGCGCGATTGGCTGTCGGTACATGCCACATCCTGGGAACCTTATGAAGGCGTACAGGCCTTTATTGAGAAACGTCCCCCCGATACCAAGCGTATGCGGGAACTGGCAGCGGCAGGTAAATCCAGCGAGTTCCTTTGGGGCGCCAACACCCGCAAATGCCCGGACTGCGGGGCCAAGGGCATTCCCGAAAAGTTTGACTATTGCGGAAAATGCGGCAGCAAGCTGAAGTAAGTGCAGTGGCGAGTGACAAGTGACGAGTGACAAGCAGACGAAAAACGAAACTTGAAATTCGATGCTCGCCCCGATTTTCGAGCTTCGATTTTCGAATTTCGATTCTTGCTTGCTTGTCACTTGTCACTCTTCACTCGTCACTGCATTAAGGAGGAGGCCATGGCGGACGAACCGATTGAGCAATCCCCCGAGGTAGAGGAAAAACCAAAGAAAGATTTCAAATTCATCCATTGGGATGATTCTGGCGTGGTGGCACACCTCACCATGAATCGACCCAAGCAGAATGTGATGAACATTGAGATGCTTCGGGAAATGGCTACGGCCATTGAAAGTCTTGCCGCCCGCGAGGATGTGCGGTTGATCCTGCTGGACGCCTCCCCGGAGTGCGAGGGCTACTTCTCCCTGGGTGTGGGCGCGGAAGGGTACACCCAGCAGATGGTGTTCCAGATGATGGACGCGTTTCACAGCATCTTTCGCGTCATGATGGAGCTGTCCAAACCGGTGCTCGCCGTCGTGGAAGGCGTGGCATCCGGCGCCGGCGCGGAATTGGCGGCGTTCTGCGACTTGGTCATCGCCACCGAAAACGCTCAGTTCCGCCAACCAGAGATCAAACTTGGGGTGTTCCCGCCTATGGGAGCAGTTGTCTACCCGCGCGTGATTGGGCCGCACCGCGCCATGGAGTTGCTCCTTACCGGGGACCCCATCAATGCATCGCAAGCGCAGCAAATGGGCTTGATCAATCGGGTTGTGCCGCGTGAGAAGCTGAAAGAAACGGTAGATAGCCTGGTAAAGCGCATCTCCGAACAAAGCGGTCCGGTGCTGACTTTGCTTAAGCGCGTGGTTTTCGAAGGCACGTGGCGGCCCTTCGACGAGGCGCTAAAGCGTGCACAGAACCTCTACTTGAACCAGTTATTTGATCTTCAGGATTCCAAGGAAGGCGTGCAGGCACTCTTCGAAAAGCGCAAGCCTGTGTGGAAGAATAGGTAGGAAAGTGACTAGTGACAAGTGAAGAGTGACAAGCTATCGAATCTCGGCCCTTGCTTGTCACTCTTCACTTGTCACTAGTCACTGCACTTCAGAGCTCGCCGAGGGATTTCTCCACATCATCCAAAGCGGTCTTGGAAAGCTCGCTGGGTAGCGGGTCGGTGGACCGGCGCGCGTACACATGATCGCCGGATTTCGCCGCCTCCACGATTTCCGTGGTGTTCTTATCTCCGGATTGGATGTTGAACGTGTAGGCTGGTCTGGCCAGGCCTAAATCCGCCAGGTTCCCACCCTTGGGGAATGAATCCGCGCGCAAGTCGCGCAAATGGGTCAGGAAGGCATCCATCTTATCGGCATTCACAATCTTGGGCTTGGGCGCAGTCTGTTTCCATTCATTCACCTGCCGCTCAAAAACCCAATGCCCTTTGGGCGTTTCCACTTCCGCGCGTTTCACATCAAACGAGGAAAATGAAAACAGGTCCTTCTCGCGCAAATCCGCCTGGTCTTTCTTGAACTGAGTGACAAATTCGGAGCTCAATGTAAAGACGGGATCGAGCGCGGAATTGGTGGCGAAATACCGATCCGAATCTTTCTCTTTCTTCCCCACCACAATCGTCTGGGTTCCGCCGTTACCCGTCAACTGGAGATGCAGTTCCGGCGAACCCAATCCATAATCGCCGCTCTTCTTTTTGTCCTCCGATGCGATGGTCTGCATGGTCAGGCCGCGTAATTGGCTGACCAGACCGTCCACCGTGAAGCGGTCGGCGCGCACGGGGGGCGGGAGCGTTAAATCCCATACGCCCTCGGGATTCTTTTCCAGTGTCCAACTCGCGCCCTTGTATTGCACCACAATCTTCTGAAGTTGTTCGGCTTCCAAAGTCAGCGCCCGGCGGTCGCGCAGGTCAAACATCTTCTTTTCCAGTGACGACTTCAGGTAGCTCGCCAGGGTGAAGACGCGCGGGTTTCCGCTGACATGTGCATACAAACCGCCACTGGTGGGCGTGTCGTCACCCAGCAGCAGCGTGAAGGTTGCGGGCTTGGCATCAGTCGTAATCTCCAGTGTGAAGCTGGGAGAATCAAGCCCAAAATCCTTCAAGTTGGGGGGATTGGGATCAGCGACCTGGTCAATTGTGGCGGTGGTCAGACCATTCAAGATTCCTGAGAAGTTGCCTTGGTCCACGTCCAGGTGGCGAGGATCCGTGATGGTCCACTTTCCACCCTCGCGGCGGCAGGTGAAAGCATCTCCGTCGCGAGGTTTGAACGTAATGGACTGAATATGCTGCGCATCGAGCGATAGTATCTTTTCCTGGCTACCGCTGGTTTCGACGGCGGGCTTTTCCGCGCCCTTGTGCTTGTCATAATACTTAATGGCCCCCCAGGTGGCCGCCAGAACCACCAGGGCAATCAGAGTCGTCAGGTATTTTTGCTTCTTCATCGAATTTGCCACCGCCTTGCCTGCTCGTCACTCGTCACTGCTTTTCTTACCGGCGCTGCCACCACACCATCACACCCATCAGGACAATCAGGATGGGTATCCCAAAGACTCCAAGCACCAGCAACCGGCGCATCTGTTCCGCATTCATGGTCAGATGCTGCGATTCCGGAGGCGTAGCCCGAATGGAAATAAGATCTTCATCAGCTGACAGCCAATTGATCGAGTTCATGATGAAATCACGGTCACTTTGAAAAGTCAGGAAGCTGTTCGCCGCGATCAGGGAAGTTCCCAAGGCCACGAAGCGGCCTTCCGTCTTCTTCTCTCCTCCACCCGTGATTGAGCCCGCCACGGCAACGGAGAGTGGACCCTTCACGTCCTTACCCGCGTGGAACTGGATCTCTTTTATCTTGGGATTCCAGTCGGTGACGCTGTAACTATCGGTGGAGGTGTCACAGAGAGAGTCGGCGCTCACGCCCGGCTTGGAGTCTTTGCCCACCTCAAACGAACGCGACAGCGGGAAGATGCTGGCACGGCCGTCGAGCGGCTGAACGATGGGGCTGGCGCCGTACTTGATAATCAGCGGCATGTAAGGTTCGGTGCCGAAAATCTGGGCCATCGGATTTTCGTCGATCACCAGATCATTGCGGACTGTCACTCCCCAATCACCCATAAGTTTGGCCAGATTGGGAAGCTCCACCCCGGCATCCAGCATGACGAACGCGCGTCCGCCGCCCTGGAGGTATTTTTTGATGACATCAGTTTCCTGGGGGAGATAGTCATTCTGCGGCCCGGCAATGACCACCATGGTGCAGTCGGTGGGAATTTCCATCTTCTGCAGGAAGGGGAGCATTTCCGTCTGGTAATTCTCATTGCTGAGCTGCTTCTTGAAGTGGTCGTATCCGTCACGTTCCGTGCTGTCAAGATTGCGCTCGCCGTGCGTCTGGATAAAGCAAGCGGTCCGCTGCCCTTTCAGGACGCGCACCAGCGCATTGGTCAGTCCTTCTTCGCCGTCACCCTGGGCTTCCATGTGACGATCGCCCGCAGCCACCACGATGGTTCCGTAGCTGCGAACGCTGTATTCCTTGGCAAGAGCGGGTTGGCGATCGGGGTCAACGTATTTGACCTTCACGTGGTTCGAGGCTGATGCATACATCCCCAGCACGTCGCGGCGTTCGCCAAAGTTGCGTTCTTTGTCGAAGGCGTAGATATTTACGTCGCTGTTGAGGTCCTTCAAAATCTTGTGCGTCTGCGCTGAAAGGCTGTACTTCTTGTTGGGGGTCATGTCCCATCGCTTGTCGTGGTTATTGACAAACCAATTCACCAACACCACAAGGGCGATCACAATGAGGGTGTAGAGGGCAAAATTCGCTCCCGACAAAACCTGTTGTCCGCTGCGGCCAGCAATACGATCTTTCCAGGCCATGGCTACGGCCTCCCTTTCAGGGCTTCCACAGAGCGCGCGGTGAGGAATATCCCCAGGATGACTACCGAGAGGTAATACACCACGTCGCTCAATTGGATAACACCCTTCGAAAAATTATCAAAATGGGTTGTCAGCGCAAGATAAGACATCACCTGCCCAACGGTACTCTGCGAGTACGCGCTGACCCAGTCAAGAAGGTAAAGGAGCAGGAATGCGGCCAAGCCCACCGCGCCCGCGATGATCTGATTCTTGGTGAATGTGGAAATCCACATGCCTAGTGACATTAGAGCGCCGCCATAAAGCAGCATCCCCAGCGCGTTCGCAATCAGCGGCTTGGCATTGGGGTTCCCATAAATGAAGAGGACCGTGAAGTACAGAAAGGTGAGTGCTTCCAGGATCACAAACAGAATCATCGAGCCCAGAAACTTCCCCAGGATGATTTCCATGTCCGTAAGCGGGGAGGTAAGAAGGAGTTCGATGGTCCCCGAACGCTTCTCCTCGGCGTAAAGCCTCATGGTAATGAGGGGGATCAGGAAAAGCAGCACCACCGTAAGCACTCCACCCAGAATGGGCCGGATGACAAATTCATTCAGGCTGATCGGCGGCATGCCGGGGCCACCGCCCTGCATCTCCATACGTACCGATTGGAGAGCAAAGAAAGCGGTGGAACTGTAAAAGACAAAACCGCATAAAACGGTGTACACGGTCATGACCAGGTAGGCGATCGGCGAATGGAAGTAGGCTTGCAATTCCTTCCCTGCTATCGCCATGACATTGCGCATGGTGCGTTTCCTTTCGGGTCAGTGATCAGTCCTCAGTATTCAGTTGTCAGTTTCCACGGTCGCGAAACTTGCCACCTTCCGTCGATGCCTGAGCACTGAGAACTGATGACTGAGAACCGACGACTTCTTTAGTTCGCCGCTTTCTCTGCTTTCTCTGCGGCCTCTTCACTCACATCTTTGGTGGTGAGTTTCAGGAAGATTTCTTCCAGGCTCAAACCACTGGTTTTCAGCTCGTAGAGCTTCCAGCCGGATTCCACTGTGGCGCGTGCCAGTTCCGCGCGTACGTCCTTTTCCTTTTCGGAGTGGACTTCCAAAGTCACGCGGTTCTCATGCGACTCACGCGGTTCCACCCAGTTCACGCCGCCGACGCGCTGAAATTTTTCGATAATTTCCGCCGCCGGACCTTCCACGGTAACGAGGACAGTTTCAAATCCTTGCAAGCGATGCATCAGTTCATTGGGCGTCCCGACTGCCACGATCTGCCCGGCATTGATCACCACCACGCGCTGACAGGTCTTGGAGACTTCCGGCAGGATGTGCGTGCTGAGAATCACCGTGTGCTGGCCCGCCAACCCGGTAATCAGTTCGCGAGTCTCGATGATCTGTTTGGGGTCGAGGCCGGCGGTCGGCTCGTCGAGAACCAGCACTTCGGGATTGTGGATCAGCGCCTGTGCCAGACCCACCCGCTGCCGGTAGCCCTTGGAGAGTTTGCCGATCTGACGATTGCGCACTTCACCCACCGCGCATTTCTCCACGATATCGTCCAGGCGAGGTTTCAGGTCGCGCCGCGATACACCTTTGATCCGCGCCACAAAGGCCAGATACTCCACCACCGTCATATCAGGATAGACGGGAGGAGTTTCCGGAAGATAGCCGGTTCGCCGCTTCGCTTCCAGGGGCGACTCCACCACATCGTAGCCCGATACCCGAACCTTTCCCTCCGTGGGGGGGAGGAATCCCGTAATCACACGCATGGTCGTGGTCTTCCCGGCGCCATTGGGACCGAGAAAGCCCAGCACCTCACCCTTCTCCACATTGAAGCTCACGCCCGAAACCGCCAATGTGGGCCCGTAACGTTTGCTGAGGTTTTCAACTTCGATCATGGAATGCCACCCTTCCTGCTTTCGAGGATATGCAACTGCTCCGAATCTCTCCCGCCCATCCTGTCGACGTGGGTCTTAAGGACAATCAGACAACCGAATGAAGTGGCCCGGCCTGCATCGGCCAAGCCCACTGGGGATTCCGAAGCGTATCCAATCAATAAGAATTAGCAGAAAACGCGTCGGGTTGCCAAGTAGTTTGATGATCTCCACTTTGTGGCCTGATCCAACCTTGCCCGGAAAACCGGATAAATGCCGTCTGAATGATGAATTCAACACCTGAACTACGGATACTTCTTCCCTCGCCCCCTTGGGGGAGAGGGGGGACCGCAAGGCGGGGGGTGAGGGGGTTTGTGCCAAGATGGCAACCCATGGGCTAGAGCCCCAAAAGCAAGTGAAAAGACAAAGCGCAGAAGTCAAATGGCAAAAGTGATATGCCCTAAACTCTGGCAGTGTCTCAGAAGGCCCTCGAGTTTTGACCCCCTCACCCGTCCCACCCCGGCTGATAAAAACGCCGGTTGCGGGCCACCCTCTCCCCCAAAGGGGCGAGGGAAGTCAATTCAAATCAACCTCGTCGCGTATCAGGCTGGTTCCGACGCGAGCCCGCTATCAGGATCAAACCAGCGTGCAGATAATCTCCCGCTCAATGACCGGCACCAGGCGGGCCGGTCCGTGCCAGCCATCCACATCGATATTCTCAAGATGGTTGCGCCACGTTCCCACCGCGCGGGCGTTGCCCTCGGTATTGGCCACCCGGACCTTTATCTGGTTCTTCCCAGGGTGGAGTTGTTCCGTTACATCAAACACGTACGGACCCCATGGCCGCTTCCCCAGCGGTTTGCCATTCACCCAGGCTTCCGCGCACACGCCGACCACACCGCAATCCAGCAGAACGCGTTCCGCCAGAAGTGACGCCGGCACGTCCAAGGTCTTTTCGTAGACCATGGTTCCGGAGAAGTGTTCCAACCCCGGCACTTTCCACGTTCCGAGCGGTAGCGCCGCCGGGGCGGTGGAGAATGCAAAGGAATGGTCAAGCACTTCGCCCGCGCTGACCCGCAACGTAACGGTACGAGTGCCGCGCGGAAGGTTGATTTCCCCCGCCGCGGGAACCTGCTTATCGCCGGCAAACACGAGATACGAATCCCGCAACGCGGGAATACGCAGCGTGCGCGCAAAACGTGGAACGGCGAAGGTCAGCCAGCGGTAACCTTGCGGTGCGACCTGCGGGTCATCGGTGATTCGCGAATTCACCACCAGGCCTTCAATGGCTCTGCCGTTTGGCTGCTCGATCCGGCAAGTCAATTCCGACTGCTTGCCGTCATCCGGGTGGTTATGGAGGAACTTGATCAGGACGCTGTTCCATCCGCCCTTGAGATTAAGCGGGATACGGGTCGCAAAGCCGTCGATAGGATCATCGTAAAGCGGCCGCACCCAGCGGGAATAGACCTTCTCCTGATTCAGGAAGACGGCAGTGGGATGAGGCGCCCCCAGCAGCATCACCGCTTCGCCGCCCTGAGGGTGGTAAACGTTGGTTTGCAGGTACACCGTTCCGTGCATTACCGGCACCCGCAGCACGCGTCCATAGTCAACCACGTAGTTACGCGGACCGTAGGGCCCGCCTGCCACCTCGATGGTTCCATTCGTTCCCGGGGGAACGATGAAATCATCGGATGAGTCAAACTCAATCCAATGAAGTTCCTGGCCCTCGTTACCAGTGTACTTCCTGGCATAGTCGACGCGCTCGTCGCGCTCCGGTGCGTACACCTCTTCCAGGCCGCGATCATCGGGGTTGGGGAAAAGGCCAATGGCATTCCATTTGCAAATCGACCGCATCTGCGGCGCGAGCCAGAGGGGGTTCCAACTTGCTTTATCGCCGGTCCGGGTTTGCCAGCGTTCCTTCAAGCCGCGGTCCGTGGGATCTTCGCGAACCTGCGCATAGGGCGCGTCGATGGAAGGCCCTTCCACCGTAACATTCCAGTCACTCGAAATATCAACCGCGGGCGAACTTTTGGACCGGTATTCTCCCCGGTAGCGGCTGTTTCCTTTCTGTAACTCGACATAAGCGGATTTGTCGCCCGCCGCGCCTCGTCCGCGTACAACCGCTTGTTTCGCATCGGCGCGCAACAGTTGGAAGTCTTCCAGGTTGGTCGACGTGAGCGCCACAGACTGCTCCGCTCCTGCGGGATCGAACACCACGTAGGCGGCATCCCAGGGGCCCAATGCCAGTCGCACCAGGGTTTTGTTACCCTGTGTTTCGTAGAACAATGGTGAGCGCTTTCCTGTTACCGCGTCCCATTTTTCCGGCTTGCCCTTCGCCTTGAATCGCAGCAAATGGGTGCGAGCCTCGGGGGCATCGTTCACAACCCAGTAGAGATCCACGCCGGCGTTCCGTTTGTGCATGGCGAACAGATTATTGGTTGGCCCTTCGACCAATTCGATGTCAGGGTCCACCACCTCGCGAACAATTTCCACGAGGTCAGCAACCGACCCGGAAACCAAATAGGAGCGTCCGCCGCCGGCCCCTTTGCGCATCACGTAAGGCTTGCCGGAGGGAGTGAAATCAAACACTTCCTGCCAAATCGCTTTCAGCTCCGCATCGTCGCGGCCAGTTTCCACGGAGTTATAGGGCAGGCGACGCAAGGCAATTACCGTTCCGCCCGCGCGATAGAAGTCGCGCACCTTTAATGCCGTGTCCCGGCGCGTGGTGGACATGGGGGGAAGGATCAGGACCTGAAACTCCAAATCGTTGATGCGCATGCGGCTGCCGGTGAACTCGCTCTTCCCGATGTAGTAATCATCCGCAACCATGAAGTCGTAACGCGCATCGGTAAGGCGCATTTTAAGGTCGACGTAGAGCTCACTGGTCTCCACCGCATCAGGGCTCCAGTTGTTGTTATCGAGAATGCGAAGCGTGCGGTCCTTGTGGAATGCCGGAGCGGCTTGTCCCCAAATGGAGGTCTGCGGGTAGAGCAATACCACGTCGGCCAGGCGCTGGCTTTCGCGATTCACAAAACTGATGCGCCGCATCTGGTCGGCGTAGAAGTGGAACCATTCCAGATAGGGTTGGCCGCGGAACCAGTCGGGCGGATAGTTGGTGCGCGTCAGATCGTAATTGAAGGCGTGGGGAATAAACTCTCCAATGTCCCACGCACCAAGGCAGTTGGAGGTGCGGCGCATCATTTCCGGGCTCAGGTAGGAACTGCTGCCCAGCACGCCCTGATTCTCACAAACCGTGTGCTTGCCCTCGAAGGAGGCAACTGAAGTAACTTCTTTCAGCCAAACCGATTCCCTACCCCATTCCACCAGGGTGTCGCAGCCCGGGGTGACCATGGAGCGTTCGATGCGATAGAAATCACCCTGCCATGCCGGTCCCCAGAAGAGCGACTCTTCCCAAACGTGGCCCGAATATTGAATGCCGTGCTCTTTGCACCAGTCGCCAACCTGCTTGAAGAAGCTGTTGGAATAAAGTTCGCTGGTCGTGTCCAGCAAGTCGCAGCGGAGCTTTTCTGTCTTAGCGCCAATGTCGTAAGTCAGGCCGGGAAGGTTGGGGATGAGATCGTAACCCGCCTTGCGCGTAAAGGTTTCAAAAAGGCGCGGCGTCCAGGGGAGCTTGTCTCCGTAGGAACCTTCGTGGTCGGCAAACGTGGCGGGCATGGCGTTGCCGAAGTATTGGCTGTAACGCTTGTAGAACTCCTCATAGTAGACCTTGATGAATTTGGCGATCGCATCCTTGTTCATCAGGTCAACCCGGCCCAGTTGAGGCTCCGCCGGGACAAGGTCGTAGACCGTGATCAGCCACTCGCCTTCGGGAACGTCCCACGTGACTTCCTTTGCGCCCTTTTCCCAATTCACTGTTTGCAGGGTATTGCCATCCAATTGATTTGGCGCCAGGCGCTTTCCGGCGACTACGGCGACAATGTTTTCCGGCAGAGGAGCGCTCCATTTGCTCGGCCCATGAACGATACTCTCAGTCGGCCGCATACGCCGCGAATGAAACTCGGGATTGCCTTCCAGCACATGGCTTTTGTTGATGCCCGGCATCCAATAATCGCGCGCCTCGCCGCTGGGCCACTCGAAGTCGTCAACCATGCAGAGTGAAAACCCTGCTTCCTTGGCCGCCTTTAAGCCCTCACCCAGCGCCTGCCACCAATCTTCCGACAAGTAGCGAGTCTGCAGGCCATCGCGATTGTGGGCATAGGCGCCGTAGACGCCATGCTCAACCATCTGGCGTATCTGGCGTCCCAACTCCTCGCCGGTCAGCGTGCCGTTCCAAAACCAAAAGGGGCGAATGCTGTATTTTCTGTCAGGGTCGAGGAACTTCTTGTAAAGCGCCGCCAACCCGCCGGCGATCTCATCCGGCTGCGCGGAAAGCATAGGACCGTCGTTCAGCGCCAACGTACCCAAGCCCGCGCCGGTGATCTCCAGAAAATCCCGTCTCGTCATCCCGTTCATGAAAGCCTCCAAAAATATGAGTGCACAATGAAACTTATTGAACCCGCGATTATAGATGCCCGCAGCAGTTTGGCAAAGCGACTTAACGGGAGGCCATTGGTTGTCAGTGGTCAGTCGTCAGTGGTCAGTAAAAGCCAGACCGCGCAGGGGGGTACTGGCGACTGAAAACTGATGGCTAATGACCGGCAATTACAGTCCAGGCCGAAGTACCGGTAAAGAAATGATTGGACTCGCGCGGAGACGCCGAGGCGCGGAGAATATCAGTCCTCAACTGCTTTATTCTCTTTCGGCCTCAGCGCCTCTGCGGCTCTGCGCGAGAATGCTTTTGTCTTTGCAGGTCCGTCGCGGCGGGTTTATCCCGCCACCTCAATCAGCCCACCAACCAATCCGTGTGGAATTGCAGCCCCACCGTGGCCATGTTCCGTTAGATCCACGACCTGGGGGCCCGGCGGCGATTGCCGAGGGCGAATTTGAGATTTCAGATGCGGACGAGAGGCAAATGTCGTATACGGACGGTGGATTCGGTCACGGTGACCATGGCACCAGATTTGAGGTCGTCACGACATTGTTCAAGCACCCGGACGAGAAGATCTGCAAGTTGTTTGGCCTTCAGGCCTTCCATGCGGATGCGAATCACTGACGGCCCCCGCGCGCCGGAAAGGGCTAACTGGGCGTGGAAATCCGCGTCCAGCGTGACGACCATCTGGTTATGGTCCCGAGCCCACGCGAGGATGGTGCTGTCGGCGGCAGAGGCAAGACCGACGTCACCGACGTGGTCGGAGTTCAAACCCGCGTCGCGCAAGTAAAGGGTGGTTGAGCGCGGCAGGCCCTGATCAAGAAGTAACATCAGCGGACAACGACCGATGGAAGGATTTTGTCGTCGAGAGAAGCGGCGGCAAAGGCGAGCGCCTGGCGAATATCTTCGTCTTCGAGCTCGGGATACTCGCGTTTGAGCTCCGCACGGTCGGGATATGTGGCCAGGGCTTCTAGCACACGGCGGACCGTTAGTCGCATGTTACGAACGCACACCTCGCCATTCATGCGGGCCGGGTCAGTCGTGATGCGGTCCAAGTTCGTCATAGCCTTCTCTCCCTTGTTAGATTCTACCTTGTGTTGGCCCAAAAGCCAAAGGGCTCGGCGTGGGGCATGACCGCCACGGCAAGGCGCATCCGCACTACGGCCGGCGCCGCTGGCGACCGCCCAATTCAGCGTGATTTAGACAAGGGTGGTCCGCAAATGAGTCTTTCCAAATTGGCGAGTTCTGGTTTAGGCCTGTGGCGCGAAGTTTCGGAGGGCGGGAGCTCGCTTCCGCTTTTTCTACCGCTGGCTCGTCAGCGGGTTGTCGTTCGCCGCGACGAGCAACGGCAAGGGAATCCGGTTATTTAACCACCGCCAGCCGGCAGTGGATGTTGCGGGCGGGAAAGATCCAGGCGAAATGTTTTTCGTAGAAATCCACGGAAATCGCGGCGATGAGCCGTCCCAGATTATCGAGCAGGAAATTGTGGCCGAACGTCAGGCGCCGGTCGACAATCCGGAACCCTCCCGCGTTGTAAGTAAAATTCTCAAAACTCCCTTGCGTGAAGTAATCGAAACTATGAAATCCCAGGTGGACCAGGTGCGTGGGGTCGGTGTAGGAATCCATGCAACTGTAATGGGGCGTCACCACAATGACTTCCGCGCCAGGCTTGGCCACGCGATGCACCTCCGCCATGGCGCGAAGCGTGTCAGCCTGGTGCTCGATAAAGTGGGAGAGATAGATCTGATCAGCGCAGGAATCCCGGAGCGGCCAGGGAAAATGCGCGAGTTCACAAAGGATATCAGCATCCGAGCCCGGCTGGCGGTCAAGCCCCACGGCCGCGGCTAGCTGCTTCTTCTTACCACACCCAATATCGAGAATCAGCATCAAGACTCCCTTCGGGGTACGGGACACGGGGTTAGGAACTCGGGATTCGGGACTCGGGGTCGGGGATTCGCGGCCCACGCATCACATATCTGTTTCCAGAGCCGTGTCCCGTGTCCCGAATCCCGTGTCCCATGATCTGTGCCCACCATAACGGAAAGAGCGAGCAAAGGGAAGTGCGCGCCGATCCCGCCGGGGTGTGACCAGCATAGAATTTCTTATAGCTGGCATAAATAACATTTATGGTGTATTTCCTTCAAGAGGAGATATACTACCGTCGCGAATATGTCCGAGGAAGCTCCAACTCGCGTAAGGCTCTCCTTATCGCTACTCCCTCTAGGTATCATTACCATCCTTATAATCGGGGTCGCTGCGTCGATCCCCGGTTGATAGCTTCCAGGATTTAGTTTTTTGAGGCCATCAGCGGGGAAACCGGCTGGTGGCCTTTTTTGTTTTGTTTCACCTTTTTGAGAGGAAATGCCGATGGCAAACAAGACGATGACCGGTGCGGAAATCCTGTTGGAGTGTCTGACCCGTGAAGGCGTGGATTGCATCTTTGGATATCCGGGCGGCGCCACCTTGCCGCTTTACGATGCGCTTTATGACCACGGGATTCGCCACGTCCTGATGCGGCATGAAGAAAATGCCTGTTTTGCCGCCGAGGGCTACGCGCGTGCCTCCGGCAAGGTGGGTGTGTGCTGTGCCACCTCCGGCCCCGGCGCCACCAACCTGATGACCGGTTTGGCCGACGCCCACCTGGATTCCATCCCCATTGTCGCCATCACCGGCCAGGTTTCCACCAAGGTCCTGGGCACGACGGGCTTCCAGGAAGCGGACACTTTCGGCATCTCCCTGCCCTGCACGAAGCACAATTACCAGGTCAGGAAACTCGCCGACCTGCCCCGCGTCATCCACGAGGCCTTCTACATTGCTTCCACGGGCCGCCCGGGACCCGTGCTGGTTGACATTCCCAAAGACATCCAGCAGGAAAGAGCCGCTTATGTCCCATGCGACAAGATCGACCTGCCGGGATACAAGCCGCCGGCGGAAGGCGATCCGGCCCTGATCGCGTCGGCGGTGGAAATGATGTGGAAGTCCTCTCGCCCCCTGATTTATGCCGGAGGCGGAGTTGTCGCTGCCGGCGCTGCCCCGGAATTGCGCGAGTTTGTCAGACTTCTTGACGCCCCGACCGTCTGCACCCTGATGGGCCTGGGAGCGTTGTCCGCTGACGACCCGAACTTTGTCAGCATGCCCGGAATGCACGGCAGTTACGCCGCCAACATGGGCCTGACCGAGTGCGACTTGCTCATCGCCCTGGGAGTGCGTTTTGACGACCGCGTAACGGGCAAATTGGCCACTTTTGCCCCTAATGCCCGGGTGATTCATGTGGATGTCGACGCGTCGGAACTCGGCAAAAACAGGGACACAGAGTCCGCCATCATCGGCGACGTGAAGTGCGTGCTTCGTCAATTAAACGCTCTCCTAATGGATACTCATACTTTGTCAAGTAAACTTTTGGCGGATGAACGCGAAGCGTGGCGCAGAAAAGTGCGCGTATGGAAAGCTGAGTACCCGTTGGGGAGTCCGGCTTCGCACGATGTCATCAAGCCGCAGCAACTGATGGCGGAAATCGACCGCCTTTCTGCCGGCGCTGCCATAGTTGCCTCCGACGTGGGGCAGCATCAGATGTGGGCCGCGCAACTGATCCGCTTCAATGAGCCGCGCCTGTGGCTCAACTCCGGCGGCCTGGGATCCATGGGCTTCGGCTTGCCCGCTGCCATTGGAGCGCAGATGGCCTGCCCCGACAAGCCCGTCTTCGCGCTCGTCGGCGACGGCGGTTTCCAAATGTCCATCCCCGAGCTGGCCACGGTTGCCAATTACAAGCTGCCCATCAAAATCGTCATCATGAATAACGGGCATCTGGGAATGGTGCGCCAGTGGCAGGAACTGTTCCACGAGAATCGGCTAAGCCACGTCGAACTCGATACCTTTCCTGACGTGGTAAAGCTCGCGGACGCCTACGGGCTGCGGGGTCTCACCCTTGACGACCCCAAGTCGCTGGCCCAGTCCTTGCAGGAGGCCGCCAGCACGTCCGGCCCGTGTCTGCTGAATGTGATGGTGGCTCCCTACGAAAACGTCTACCCCATGGTGCCTTCGGGAGCGGGAATCCACGAAATGGTCCTGGGACCAGAATATGACGGCGTCGACTCCGCTACGCCACAACCTGCGGCCTTGCCGGCAAAGCATCACGAAGAGGCTGCCTCCGTCACAGAAAAATCCCTCGTCATCCTGCTTGAAAACGCCACCGGGGCCTTGCAGCGAATCCTGACTATCGTCACCGCCCAGTGCTGTGTGGTCAAAAGCCTTTCCGCAACTCCCACGGAACTGCCGGGACAATTAAGCGTTATGATTTCCCTGGAAGGCAATGCGAAGGCGCTAACGCGAGTCGCAAAGAGAGTCCGCAAACTGGTCAACGTGCTGGAGACGTTGGAACTTCAAATGGGAGTGCAGGACCGCGAAGCAGTGGCACCAAGGCCTCCGTCTGAGTTGTTCCCGCTTGCCCCTGAGAGGTTGGATCCCCTGACGGAGTTGTTGAGCGTGCCATCTGCGCAGGAGAACGGCCAACCCGACGTGCCAAAGCAATCCTTCCGCCCCCGCCGCAAGCGCTGGGCGCAGGAATGCGACGCCGGAACAGGACCGGCTTGAGGAATCGAGTCATTTGTTCATCGGGTCATCGGGCTATTGGAGGAAATGGTGATCGGGTGAGCAATGGTTGGCAAGAGCTTTCAGTTTATCGTCGCGCTCCCCATCAGGCGACGAGGCGCAATGTTTGTCAAATCATCCAAATGCCAAATCGCCCAGCGGCCCGATCACAAGATCGTCCGATGACCCGAGCCAAAGTTATACGTGAACGTCAGCGCAACGTACGGTTTGGTGGGAACGCCGACGATGCGTTCAAAAGGCGCCGAGTCATTGGGCAGGGCGAGCGTTTCAAGCGTCTGGCCAGAGTAGCCGCTGGGCAGGAGGAAATTGATTCCGATGCTCGACCGACCTTCACCGAACGGCCGCAGCAAGGCGCCACGAACTTCGCGAAGGGGAACGCCGGTAAAGCCGTCCCCCAGTGGTTTTCGGCCGACATACTCAAACTCGCCGCGTGCGCGCAACCTCCAAGGCAAGCGTTCGCAATGCCCCACCACATCCCAAATCAGCCGGGGAGCTTCCGGCACAGGTTGCCCAGTAATGCGGTCGCGCGCGTCGGCTTGAGAAAATGAAGCTTCTATTGATCCAACGTTGAAAAAGTGTTTGGCACTGGCGGTCAATGCGTGGTTAAGCGAAGGCCCAACGTACTGCTGCAGTCCGGTGTCGGGGTCGATGTTGGCGGTTTCCTCTGAGTTGGCAACTCGCACCAGGACCAGGCGCAAACTGGTGTTCCGTATATCCCTCTTGAGCGTGGCCGCATAAGCCCACGACGTAGTGATGAGATTGGGAGGCCCCGGCAGACCCGAATTAGTGCTGATGCGGGGATCGTCAGTATGAAAGGCCTCGCCGGCACTCAATGACAGCGACGGAAGCGGAGTGCTGTCGGGTGGAAGAAAGGTTACCGTAGCCTTGGGCATGTTGGCGGAGATCAGCTTGGCAAAGGAATTCCCGGACGCAAGCAAGTCCTGGTTGCGGATGGAAATTTCCTCTTGCCGGGAACCGAGATCAAACCGGATGTGGCTTCCCACGCGCCCGGCCAGGGAGACGTAAGGCTCGGCAAGGTTGTAGGTAAAGTTGTTGCTGGTGACAAGCTCGAAAAGGCCCTGACTATCCAGGTGTTTCAAGTCGAGATTGCGGGGCGCATCGCGCCGCAGGTCAGAGCCTACCATCAAATTGAGGCCGTGCCCGAGCTTCACCAGATAGGCGGCTTCGCCCCCTGCCACGGTTCGATTTTCGCGCTGCTGGATAAGTCCATCGCCGAAATTCGATTGCAGCGTTAGGTCGTAATCACGGAAGAACCCACTCAATAATATCTGGCCCGAGTTGCTCCAATGCCAGGTATCGGAGGCAACCGCAAGCGTCGTATGCGTCCGGTCAAGCTGGCGATAGTCAATCGTATCTCCAGGAACGGAAGCGTCGATGGGAATCAACCCCGGCAGGCGCGAAAAGCCGTAATAGCCGATGCCGTATAAAGAAATATCGTGGCCCCCGCGATGGAGAGTTCGCAGAGCATTCAGTTTGTACTGGTGCCGGTGCTCCAGACGCTCCAGGTAACCGTTTCCAAGAGAGACCTCAAGGGCCACAAGTTCGTCAATGGCGGCGTCGCGGGGGCTCCAGCCTGCGACAAAATCCACGTCCCGGTAGTCACCGGTGAGCTGGGCAAAGGGACTAAACCGTGGCCTGACCTCGTAAGTTGCGCCCAGATCAACCGAGTGGTCTCCTTCGCGAACATTGAACGCCCCTGCATCCACTTGCACCGCGCTCAGCGTGGAGGCGATAAGAATATTGGGGTCGGCGTAGCCGTTGCCATGAGCGTTGGCGGGGAGATTGTTGGGATAGAGGAAATTTCCCACCTGCACATACTGGCCGATGGGCTCGCCGTGGTCGCCCGCCACCCCGGGGGCAAAGTACTGCGGCGCCTTGATTCCGCCGGACGCCGTTTCAATTGGCAATCCGGGAATCGAAATGGGCGCGCCGGGGCGGCCGGGGTTGGCGTCCAAAACTTCGTCGTGAACCACCACGCGCTCGGCAGGGTCGGGAGCCAGCACCGATGGGATCGCCGCAGCCACCGTGATCGCTTGCATTTGCGACAGGAGTTCGCGAAACTGCAAGTCAGCCTCAACCCGCGCCCCTGCCGCCACTCGCAGGGTCATGGCTACCGGATCGAATGCCTTCGCCGTGGCGGTTACGCTAAACTCGCCCGTGCCCACCGCAGGGCAAATGAAGTATCCTTGCGCGTCAGAGGTTGTCTGGCACACCACCACATTGCGCTGGTCGCTGATGTTGATTTGGGCGTGCGAAACCGTGGCACCTTGGGGGTCCGTGATCCGGCCGGAGATTCGTTCGGCGGGGGTGGCGGCGAAAATACTGACCGTGGCAAGAGCAATCAGGCACGCAACCTTCAAGGCCGCCAACCCTGGCGAAAGTTGGGTACCACGATTATGAGGATGCAGGGGAATTCGCTTACTCCTGTTTGCCGCGTCCCCGGTGCAACGGAAAGTACTTCCGGGAGGCCGAAGGAATTTCCATCCCAAGGATGGACACGGAAATAATAACACGATTTTTAATTTCGTGCTACAGGAGCACCCCCGAAGCGGCACGATCTTATCCCAAGTCTCAGGAGGCAAATTCATGGCCCATTTAGTCAGAACCGGCATTTCGCTTGAAAATGATTTATTGGACAGGTTTGATCGGGCCATTCACAAGAAGGGTTACAAGAATCGCTCGGAAGCCATTCGCGATCTGGTAAGGGACTACTCCGTCGCCGAGGATGTGGAAGAGAACCGTGAAGTGGTGGGAACCTTGACCATGGTCTACGACCACCACCGCCCCAAGCTTGCGGAGCAGTTGATCGAGGCCCAGCACCATGCTCAGGACATGGTGCTTGCCGCCACGCACGTCCACCTGGATCACCACAATTGCCTGGAAGTCATCATCATGAGGGGGCAGAGTTCCGATGTGCGGCACCTCGCCGACCGGATTTTGAGCCTGCGCGGAGTGAAACACGGAAAACTGGTGCTGACCACCCAGGGAAAAGACCTGTAGCCTCTTTCTGTCTTTGGGCGGCATGTGCTACTCTTTAAAGAGACTTAAGCGCATTTCGGGAATAGAGGAACCACATTGTTAGGACTCTCCACGGCTCCGGACTTGGCGGTGAAGCCGCGAAATACACCGGGGAGATTGGCAACGCGCCGGGGTAGGATTCGAATCAAAGTATCGGTGCAAGGAGCGCATATGAAAATGCAGACGCTACGTCGCGGGTTGTTACTATTGCTTCCTTTCTTGCTGGCAGGTCTATTCGCCTCAACAGCTTGTGCGGATGAGGGTGATCCCCCGGCGCGGGTGGCTCGCATGAGTTTCGCCCAGGGCAAAGTTTCGTTCCAGCCTTCCGGTGAGACGGAATGGAGCGAGGCCACGGTGAATCGGCCGGTCACCACCGGCGACCGCATCTACACGGATCAGGACGGTCGTGCCGAACTTGAGGTTGGTCCTTTTTCAGTGCGGCTCTCGCAAGCAACGGATGTGACTTTGGCCAATTTGAATGACCAACTCATGCAACTGGGTGTTGGCCAGGGCACCTTGCGGGTAACAATATATGAAATGCCGGCAAACAACTCCGTGGAAATCGATACTCCCAACGGCGCGTTGATTCTGCAATCGGCGGGCTCCTATCGCGTGGAGACTGCCGCCGACGGCAACTCTACCCAGGTCACCGTGAATGCCGGAACGCTGCAAATCAGCGCCGGAGACCTTTCCCAGACGCTGCAAAGCGGGCAGGCCGTGCGGCTTACGGGCACCGGCCCGGTAGCAGCATCCAACCTCTCTGTGCCCTCGCCCGACGAATTTGACAGGTGGTGCGCGGGGCGCGACCGACGCATTGAATCATCCACCTCGGTAAAATCCGTTGGCCCCGCTGTTCCGGGAGGTGAGGACCTTGACGCTCACGGGACGTGGACCGAGAAGCCTGACATTGGTTCGGTATGGATCCCCAACGATGTGCCCCCTGGCTGGGTTCCCTATCGGAATGGCAATTGGGTTTTCGTTGAACCTTGGGGCTGGACGTGGGTGGAAGCTGAGCCGTGGGG
>CAYTMD010000042.1:0-21321 GCA_964438685.1 uncultured Acidobacteriota bacterium | reverse complement strand
TTTCGCCCCGCTGGGGCTCGTTGCGGGGGCGCTCCCTTGACCCACGGCTTACGCCATGGGCTACGATCTTCCGCCGCTACACGGCTGGTACGCTCGCGGTCTTAGGTTAACGCTTATGGGCCGATGGCCCGGGCTTTGCTAGAGCGCCCCTTCGGGGCTGGTTTTTGCGTCGGTACCGCCATTGCCGGGCGACCAACCCCCATCACGCCAAATTCTCAATGCTCTCCGGCCGCGCGCATTGCTCTGCCTTGTCCAGCCAGCTTTTTGCCGTTCGCCGTATGGACTCAATATCAGGCGCAACGCCAGTTAGAGTGTAATACACGTGCTTCTCCGACCATCGGTTCAGTTCCATATCGTGGTAAGCCGGGGTCTTATCCTTCCCTGCGTCCTTAATGGGCTTGTTGATAATGTAGTGGGAGAAAGGGCCGAAGCTGTAGGGATATTGCGAGCCGGGTTTGTAGTAGTGCGTTTGGGAATTCAGCCATCCCACCGGCCAGTGATCCCAACGCTCTGCAACCCATCCCTCGCCTCCGGTGTCGGTGAAGGAGTTATCCACCACCTGGCTTTTGTCACTCGGCCATCCGCTGGCCGCCCCGATGATGGTAAACGCGAATCCTTCCTTGAACGTCATGATCAACGCCAGCCCGCGCGACCGGGAGATTTCCAGCAGCAAGGGCGCGTCACCGACCCGCCGGGCCTTGCCATCGTCGTCCCAAAACACGTCGTAGTGCTTGGGGGAATACGCGTCAATGACCGAGCCCACCCAATTGTCGCCGTGCTGTTCATCGCGGGGGAAGAGGTCTTTCCAAGTGGTTCCGGCGGGCGCGCCGGCAAAGAAATCAATGGGTTGCCAACTGTAACCCTTGGTATCATCCGGCATCAGCGAAGTATATGTCAGGCGGCGCCACACCAACCCGTTCCGGTAGGTAACGTAATCCTCCGTGCCGCGCAGGGCCGGGCGGGAGTCGTCATTTTGATTGACGCAAAAATAGTTCCAGCGCACCCACACGCGATGCGGTCCACTCTGGATGATGTCCACAAAACTGTTGCGCTCCTTGCGGCCATTGTTGTTGAAAAGCTCCGCCCACCCAAAATTGCCTTCGAAGAACTGATTGCACAGGCCGACGCCGTTGGGCAACTCAATCCACGGATCGTAGCTCGCCTCGTGGCTGAAGATGAGGCGATGCGGTTTATCTTTCCAGGCGACGATGATCGCCTTCCTGGCATTGTGATCGGCATGCGGCGGGCTGGGAGCAAGTTCCCCCTGGTAGTGTGCGGGCGCATAATCGGTAACCTCGGCCACCGACACTCCGGTTATCTCTTTCTGCGCCAATTCCGCCAGCGTGATCGGTGCGGGCTTCTCAAATAACGGGTCGGGCCCGGTCGGGATATCGGAACGCGATGACGAGGCACTTCCCTTGGACATGGCAGGCGGCGCGCCATTGGCAATCCCCTTCCCATGGATCTCTTGCGCCCCCACTGTCAGTGCTGCTCCCGCTACAACATTCTTCAACAGGCTTCGCCTTGAAACCGGCATGCTTCCTCCAAATTCCATTCATATGGAAACAGAACGCACGATATATGATTGCGGAGTCGAGGGCAAGTCAGTTCGGCACCAGTTCGGCATTAAACAACGGTGCAGCGGGTGGCGATAGTGACTGTCACACGAACCCGACAACCTGTCCACCATGGCGGCCCGCACTTGACCCCAGACGAATCAAGCCTTACATTCATCGCGGCCATTGGATGGGCAACCGAAAGCCTTGGAGGGGACCGACCGTTTCAGACTTTTTCTCAGTGCCTTAGGAGACTTCATGAATCCGACATTCGCACTAATAAGCCGACGTAAGCTCTTATCATCCCTTGTCAAGTATTCGGGCGCGGCGCTTGTCGCTCCCAAGCTGGTTTGGAGCTTACCCGGTACGGGGTACGCGCCCAAGCTTTCTGTGGAAGGCTACATCTGGACGCAACACTTCTCTTCCCAGAAAGAAACCCTGGCAGCGGGAGAAGATGAAGCGCTGCGGGACACTCACCTGGCGGGATACAAGCGCATCGAGCTTGCCTCAGACTTCTTCAAACCCGCGGTACGCGAGCACACGCGGGAGCTACTGGCAAAATTCAGCTTAAGCCCGGAAAGCGTTTACGCGGGGACGACACTGCATGAAGCGCAAGCCGCCGAAACATCAATCAAATCAGTTCTGGAGCTGGCGGATTTCCTAAAGCCTCTGGGAACGAAGGTGATCATTACCAACCCCAGCCCCAAGCAGGACAAGCAACGGAAAACCGACGATGAACTGAAAACCCAGGCACAGTACATAAACCAATTGGGCGCCGCCTTGCAGCACCGGGGGATGAAGCTGCTGCTTCACCACCACATGCCTGAACTCCGCGACAACGCGCGCGAATGGTGGTACGAGTTGCAGAATACGGATCCCGCGTTGGTAGGATGTTGCATGGATGTTCACTGGGCTTATCGCGGCGGCCAGGAAGTAATGCCCTTTTTGCAAAAGGTGGGCGCGCGGATCGAAAGTTTGCATCTGCGGAACTCCCAACATGGAGTGTGGATGGAAGAGTTTGGCCCAGGCGATGTCGATTACGGCAAAGTTGCGAGGTATCTGCATCAGATTAACTATCGAGGCTTCCTGGTAGTGGAATTGGCGTACGATCCGGAAACCGTGATAACGCGCTCGCTGAAAGAAGACCTGGCCCGGAGTCGGGTCTACACTGAACAGGTCTTCGGGCTCAAAACATCGTAACGCCCGCGCAGGCAGTTGGAAGTTGCAGCCAATTGAGGCGGAGGAGCATGGAACACAAATACACCATTGCTGGCGCCCCCGAAATGAAAGTCCCTATTCGGGTCCGGGGCATTTCAAAAGATCAGCATTTTTTCGATGAGCAGACTACCACGACGCGGCTGATACAGAATTTCATCGTGATCCGCCTGCGCGAACAAGTTGACCTCGACGCCGAATTGCACGTCACAAATATGCGAACCCAGATTGGAGGCACGTACCGCGTTGCATGGATAAACACTCACCCCGAACAGGGTCTGCACGCAGCCGGGCTCGAACTGCTGGACCCGGAAGGAGAGATTTGGGAAAGGGGCACAATCCCGGAGGGTCCGCGAACTGCGGAAGCCACGCCTGATGTTGTGCTGGAATGCCAGCGGTGCTATCGAAGGGTTGCCATAACTGTCCCCGAAGCGGAGAGCACCTCTATCGGGGAGGGATTCACCATCGCAAGGCATTGCGAAACCTGCAAATCCACGACCGGCTGGATTTATCGTGGCGAAACACCGCACGCACCGGAAGCCCCATCCCGGAATGAAACGACCTTGACGAATAGGGCATCTGCCCCGGCAGCAGCATCCACACAAAAGCCCGCAGCCTACACCAAGGACAATCGGCAAAAAGGGCGGGCGCCTATCAAGATGGCGATCAAGATTACCCGCAGGAAGTACGGACTGGATATCGTCGACATCTGCGAAACAATCAATGTCTCCCGGTCAGGCATATATTTCGCCACGAACCAAGGATACGAAGTGGGAGAGCCTGTCGAAGTCATCCTGCCATACCATCCGGACAGCGTGGCCATCCCGGTACGCGCGCGCGTGGTCCGACAAGATGCAACGGAAGGGACCTTGCAAAAGCGCGTCGCTATCCAACTTACCTCCACAAGGACTCAATCGCGCTGATACATCTTTCTCATCGGCGATTCCCGGAAGGCCCTCAGCGCCAGCCCGGATTTCTCACCATGGTTTCGTAAGGGCGGAGTTTCCGCCCCACCGTAATGCGGCTTTTCTGATTTCGTACACATCCCGCCCCCGCGAACGGCGCGTGCAGGCGCACCGCGCCTAACCTTAATTTCGCACCACGGTTTGGAAGGGGGGATCTCCACAGGCTCGGAAGAACGTGCTGGTGCTGTGCAGATCAGCACCACCCCGATTCAGCACCACCCCGTCGCTCGGAGCGCCACCCCTCCTCATCTGAGGAGGGGAACCGTTAAAAACTCCCCTCCTGATTCAGGAGGGGTGTCCGTCAGCCGACGGACGGGGTGGTTACCCACAGCATGGCGGTTAATCGCGGTGCGGCATTTTTCCGCAGCTTGTTCGGCCTCACGTGCCGGGACAATTTGCCGCCTTGACAATGTAGCCGAATAAGTATAGCCTAGAAAGGCGATGAAGACCTGGCGCACTGCGGTCCCGGCAAGACACTCCCTTCCTGACGCACGCCCTGAGAAAATCCGCATAAAGGTGTCAAAATTGAAGGTCAATCTGGCTATATGCAAGAAAAAAAAGGATGAGATGACAACATGTCGAGTTTCCGGTGCGGCTTTTTGCAGGTTCATGAACCCACGGCGCGACAATCGACAACAATCGGCCGGGCATGGAGTTGGTTTTGGATGGCCCGATGACAAGAACAGGTGTGAGTGGTCAGTGGCGAGTGGCAGGTAAAGAACCGTCCGGGGAGCTGAATCGCAAATCTCGGGTCGCCAAGGGGAGATCGGAAGTTGCCAATTTCAAATCGAAAAGCGGCAAGCGAAGATCGAGAATGCGCTGTCAGGCCGATGACCCGCTTATCGCGGCTCTCCAAGATGTATCAGAAACAAAAGGGGTTAGTCGTTTAAAGTATAAATGTCAGAATGCCATATCTCATTAAAATTAAACCTAGTTAGCTTGAAATAAGGGAACCGGGGAGAAGAAAAAAGGCATGGCTTTCCAAGATGTATCAGAAACAAAAGGGTTTAACGATGAAACACCAAAACTTTTCAAAAATAGATGTCGCTGAAATCAAATGACTTATATGATTCTTCGGTAAGCATGGTCGCGAAAAAAAAGGGGTAAAATTTGAGGCAAGATCTCTCTAAGTTATTGAAAACACATATAGAAAATATGTCAGCTTTTGGCCTTTCCATGATATTCATGAAAACAAACGAGTTAAATCATCCTTTCCAAGATATTGATGAAAAGAAAGGGAGTTGCTCCCATTGCCCGTGGTGAGAAGTCCAGGCCAGACGCATTGCCGCTCATATTCTGAGCGGTTCAGCTATTCGCGAAACGTAATGGTTGACCGCATTACATTTTTCGTAGAACATCCTTGACCATGATGAAGACGCTCAAGAAAGCTATTTTAATTTTAAGCATTTTTCTGTTTGTTCCAGTGGCTCGCGGACAGATTACGATCAACTCACGCACAACATTGCTGATCGACCCGCGTGAACCGGCACCCATCCAAAAGGCCGCGCAGGATCTGGCCTCTGACATGACCAAGGTCTTCGGCACAACTCCTCATTGGGCGCATCGACCCGCGGAGGCCACAGCGACCACAATCTGCATCGCGTATTCCGCCAACCTTCCACAGGCGCAGATGAAACCCGCCGGGTGGGAAACCCTGCGAATCCAGGAAGCTTCAAATCCTGCTTGGCCGGGATCACCCGCGCAACATGTGGTGGTGTTGACGGGATCCGACGTCCGTGGCGTTATCTACGCCATTTACGAGTTCTCGCAACGCTTCCTGGGCGTGGACCCGCTGTACTGGTGGACCGACAATCCCCCGGCACATCAACCTTCTGTAACTGTCCCGGCCGGGTTTGCGTATACGCAAGGTCCCACGTTTCGCTATCGTGGATGGTTCATGAACGACGAGGACCTGATGACCGCCTGGGCTCCCGGCAACGCTGAGGGCACGGGAATTTCCCTCAAGGTGTGGGATCGCGTCTTCGAGGCTCTTCTGCGCCTGAAAGGCGACATGATTATTCCCAACACGTTCGTCTTCCCTTACGAACCCCAGGTGCGCGCGGCAGGTGAGCGCGGGCTCATCCTCAATCAGCATCATCAGGAACCGTTGGGGTTGAACACTTACCAGTGGCCCTCCGACGTGCCGTACACGCTCGAACGGCTGGAGGCCGCATGGAAGTGCAATGTCTCGCAGTATCCCCAGAACCTTGATGTTGTTTGGACCGTGGGATTACGGGGGAAATACGACCACCCCTTTTGGCTGGATATGCCCGATGGCCCGCAGACGCCCGAAGGCCGAGCCAAAATGATTCAAACCGCCATCGAGCAAGAAATGAAGATCGTGCGTGAGGAATGGCCGGACCCGCATCCTCGATTTATCATGAACACGTGGATGGAAGGAATCCGGATGATGCAAAGTGGTTTACTGAAAATGCCTGAGGGCGTGACCCTGGTGTGGGCCGATGATGGCTCCGGCACCATCATGGATGGGGGACTGATCAGCAAAGGTGAGGGGGTGTACTACCACACGGCGGTGATCGGGGCAAACTCCAACCACTTTACTGAACGCGTTCCTCCCGAACGAATTGCCCATGAATTGGGACGCGCCGTCAAGGCCGGGGCCACGGAATACATGATGCTCAATCCCAGCGACGTCCGCCCCGTTCCCATGACTACGCGCGCCGTCATGGAATTGGCGTGGAATGCCACCCCTTGGCTGGCCCCGGAGGAGCCTTCCGCGTACCTGAATCAATGGAGCCGCGAAGAATTCGGGGAGAAAGCGGCGGCAACACTTGCGCAGTATTACCAGGCCTACTTCAGCGCCCCGGCACGGTACGGAAAAGACGAGGATGAGACGCTCGGGGATAATTATTATCCGAATATCATCCGCGACCTTCTGGTTCGCATCATTACGGACAATCCGCAAACCGTGTCCCGCTTTAACAACGATTGTCAGGGCACGAAAGACTATCCCGAGTACACACGATTCCTCAAAGAAATAAGCCAGCAAGCCGAACCTCGATGGCAAAAGGCCCAGGCCCTGGCGGCCGAAGCGGAGGTGTTGGTTCCACCCGCAAGACGGCCCTTTTTCCAGGCGCACGTGCTGACGGAGTTGGATGTGCACATCCACTGGAACCGGGCCCTGATGGATATTGCCGAGGCTGCCCAGCCGGGGACGCCCGCACCCGAACGGCTCGCGGATATGCGCAAGGCAATTCCGGAAATTCAGGCCGTATTGACCGCCGCAAAAGCGGCCGATTACGGAAAGTGGCAAGGCTTTCATACGCGCGGAGACTGGTTTGACAACGTTCCGCTCACTTTGGCGCTCGCCCGCGTCGGTGCGAGCAAGCTTGCCGGGGATAAACTCACCGCCGAGCAGCAGCAAACGCTGAAGCTCGGGGTTGATTACATCCATGCGGACACCAGTTCCGTCTACATCCGCATCAAGGCCTATCAAAAAGGCCAAAAGGTGAGGTTCTGCACACCCCCTGCGAAGAATTAGAGGGGCGGTCACGATTCAAGAGGAGGATCCATGGCCCTCCCAGTATCGGGCTCGAACGGTGACAACCCTTGCCGCCTCGGCAAGGTGAATTTCGAAGGCTGGACGGCGTACGAACTGGCCAACGGCGTCGTCCAGCTTTTCATTGTGCCGGAAATCGGCGGACGCATCATCCAGATACGCCTGGGTGACCAACCCTTTCTCTATGTCAATTCTAATCTGCGCGGGAAAGTCGTCCCTCCCAGTCAGCTTGGTCCCGAGGCAGAGTGGATGAATTATGGCGGCAGCAAAGTATGGCCTGCCCCCCAGGGGTGGACCAGTGATGAGGAATGGCCCGGTCCGCCCGATCTGATTCTCGATGGCAGCCCTTTTGAATGCCGCGTCGTAGAGGAATCGCCGGAATCCGTGGCAATTCATCTCACCAGCCCGCACGATGAATACACGGGAGTGACCTTATCGCGCGAGATCCGCATATTCCGTGGCTCCGCGGATGTTCAAATTTCCCACACGATGAAAAATACTTCCCGGCGGCCGGTTCGCTGGTCCATCTGGCAGGTTACGCAGCATGATGCCCACCCAGACCTGGCCGTATTCCTGCCGGCAACCACCTGCCGCAAGGTGTATGGGGAGCAGCATTATCCCGGCCTTGCGATTGACCCGCAGCGGAGGCTCTTGCGCCTTCAATTTGCGGACGTGGTGGCGAAATTTGTGATGAACCCGGAGGCTGGTTGGCTGGCCACACTCGACACGCGCCGCCGTACCGTGCTGGCTGAAACCTTTCAGCTTTTTCCCGGCGTTCCTTACCCCGACAATGCATCTGCCGAGTTTTGGATTAACGGGCGGGGCTCTTTCATGATTCATGGTGACCACGTCGATTCAAGCGACGCTCCGGCTGGCCCCGACCCGTTTCTGGAGTCCGAGATTCTCAGCCCGATGGCAGATCTTCAGCCCGGCCAGGAATACTCTTTTGGAATCCGCTGGCATTGCGCGCGGATAGAAGCGAAGGAAATTGTCCGTGTCAATCATTGCGCGGCTGTCGCCACGCCGCTATGTGTGAGTCGCCGCGGGGAAGAACTTCGCGCCACAGGCTCATTTGGAATATTTCAGAATGGAATGCTGGAGCTGATCTCGCTGCTGCGCAACGGGACGGTCCACGCGGTCCTGCCACTGGGAACCGTTTCCCCCGCCGAGCCTTGCATCGTGAACACTACCCTGGTTGATGCGCCTGCCCTCGCGCGTGTCAGCCTGCGATTAAAGGCTTCCGACGGCTCGATACTTGGAACTGTCGACCAGGCGGAGGTCCCTCAGCGGCCGTAATTCCGCTTCTGCACAGAGTCATGAGGACACCATAAGTGACGAAATAGCGGAGCATCACTCCGGGTTTCAATCGACGTGGAAGACTTCCTGCATATCCGCCCACCACTCCCCTTCTTTTCGTGTGGGAATCGGCTGCTGCATCGGCATCATGATGGCCCACCAATCCTGCGTCACGGGATCAGCAGCCATCTTTGCCATGTCAGCGGCAAAGTCATCGCCGATGTATTCGAAGTAGGCAAACAGGATATTGTCTTTGAAGAAGATGGTGTAATTGCGGATGTTGCAGTCATAGATCATCTTCAGGACTTGGGGCCATACGTTCGCGTGGTGCTCGACATACTTCTGGTAAGCTTCCGGTTTCAGTCCGATTTGCTGACCGTAGCGCTTCAGTTTCTGTGTTGCCATAATTTTAGGTCCTCGGTTCAGATTTAAACGCGATCCGGAAACGGCAGATCTCTTGCAGTGCTGCATTGGGCCGACGACGCAACCGCCTGCTCGGTCACCCAATCGGTCCAGAGCGAACTCTCACCACTTGCAATCAGCGGCGCGCCGTCAAGCACGGCCGCCACGAAATTCGCAATGCAGGGGAAATGGATATTGGCATGTGTGGGCAAGTTCTCTCGCCCGCCAGGAAAAGTCAATTCGGGACCACTTAGCGGTGTGAGGTCCATCTCACCCTCGGTGCCAATAATCCGAAACTCATCCCGATCTGCATGGGTGTTCCAGCGGACATCCACGACCGCGCGAACTTTATTGCTGTACTCAATCAGGACCGTCGCGCAATCCTCAACGGCTGTGTTGTGGACGGCATTTGATAATTGTCCCACCACCCGTCGCGGTGCGCCGAAAACGTAGTTCAGCACATCAATGCGATGAGAGCCAATGTCAAAGAGCGGCCCACCCCCCGCCATCACAGGATCAAACTGCCACACGCGCTTGACCTCTGCGGGCAAGCGCCATTCATAACACGTAATGTATGCGAAAAGAGGCTGCCCAATCGCCCCCTTTTGTAGCAACTCTCTTGCCCGTGCCACCTTGGGATACGTGCGGCGATAGTAGGCGACCCCCAGCGTTCTATGCGCCGCGCGTGCAGCCGCAACCATCGACGTCGCCTCAGCGTAATTCATGGCCATGGGCTTTTCACAAAGCACGTTCCGGCCTGCCGCGAGCGCCGCCCGGGTTTGGGGAGCATGGAGAAATACTGGCGACGCCACGTAAACAGCGTCCGCCTCACCGGCCGCCAGCGCCGTATCTAAATCAGTAAAAGCCCGGACTCCGTAAGGCGCGGCTTTAGTAAGATCGCGAGTGACAATTCCCCAAAACTCGCTGCGCGGTTCTGCGAGCAAGGCGGGGATCACACGTTTCCTTGTGATATCACCGATGCCGATAACCAGCCACTTCAACATAGCTCGCGATCACCACCCATCTTGGTTGACGCGCTGTTGCGGCGCCCCGGGTCAATTGTAAGTGCACTCACGCGCCGCATCCGCCATGACCTGGATGTTCTCCGGTGGAGTGTCAAAAAAATGGTCGCAGGTAGCACAGATGTAACCGCCATCCGACCCCACTTTTTCAAACAACGTGTGGACAGCCTGGCGAATTATCTCAGGCGTCCCGGACGTGAGGACGCTGAACTGGTCGATTCCGCCGATCATGGCAATCCGGCCGGCCAATTTCTGTTTCAGGTCCCACGGCTCCTGATTTCCCCCAATGCTGAGCGGCGCCAGAGTTTCTGAGGCGTCGGTGTGGTTGGCAACGATCAATTCCTCGATTCCCCGCGTCCCGCCGCAGGTGTGATAAACCACGGTGAAGCCCAAATCATGCAGGGCATCGTGCATTTTGACGTCATACGGGGTGCAGAAATCACGGTGCAAGGAAGGCGAGATTACAGTGGAGGAGCCTGCGCCGCCGCCAGTTTCCACCAGATCAAACTTCGCACCCTTCATCGATTCAATAAATCGCAGCTTCTTATTGAGGAGAATCGTCAGAAGGCGATGGACCCAGTCCGGCTTATCGATGCAGCGCATAATGAGCTCGGTGACATCCATCAAACAACACGCGTGCTGCCAGCAGCCGGCCTGGTCGCCCCACACGAATCCACGAATAATGCCCTTGTCTCCCACCTCGTCGTAAACTGCCTGGACAGGCGCCAGGTCAAGCTTCCCCACCGGCATGTACTTGTCGAGAAGCTCGATATCTTCATCGCGCTTGATAATGTAATCGGTGATCCAGGTGGTCTTGCGATCCCCTCGGGTTTTATAAGTCAAAACGCCGCCGGGTGTCTGGATAGAGTGGTGCGTAACACGATTGTCAGGATCGGTGCTGACGCGCGTAACATCGTCGCGCCATTCAGGGGTGGAGTGTTTGGCAAAATCACAATCCACCAGGGCGGTCTGGCCAACATCGCCGAAATACTGAATCTGGGCGTCCATGCCGAACTTTTGAAACGCTTCCAGCGCCGACATACCATTCAAATAATTATCAAGATGAAATGTCTGCCATTGATGGACTGAAATTGGCAGGCGATCCGGCTTCCCTTTGTGGAGCGCGGTCATCAGTCTTTCTTTTGAATTCATGAATATCTCCTTTATGAATCAGCAGGCCAGGCTGCTGCCGTGCATCGCTGGCTCACCAAAGTTTCGGGGCCTCCGTACGAATTTCTCCCTGCGTGGAAACCGTCCAATCATCGCTGCGAAAAGGTGGCGCCGGCAATCCCGACTTGTTATAGAGATTGCACTTGGGATCGTTGGCCCAACCGTAACGCGCCGCTACAGGCTTGCGAACGCGCGAACTGGAAAGCACCACCTCGCTGCCCACAAGGGCGGCTTCGGCGGGGAAAAATTGCTGATCCTGCCCCGCAATCTCAAATCCCGTCAAGTGCTGGCCGCGCACTACCAAACCACCCGTCGCATGGGTATACCGCACGTGCAGGGTTCCCTTTTCAGTGTGCAGAGATTTGAAAGCCGGGCCCATGTACTCGCCCTTCCGGCCATAGGCGATGCCTTGCGCCGCCAGGGCCAGACGACGCCCCACTTCCTGCTTGTTTGTGGGGTGAATATCCTTGGATTCGCCGATGTCGATGGCCACGGCCATCCCGGTTTTCGGCAGTTCCAGGGTTTTCTCCTGCGATTCCCTCAGGACCGCCCAGGAATCGGGATATTTACCGCCCGCGTCGTAGTTGGCGAGTTGAACGAACAGAAACGGAAAATCGCCTTCACTCCAGGAGTCGCGCCATTGCCGAATCATCGTGGCGAACACCTTGCGATATTGATATGCAAAACCAGCATTCGATTCGCCCTGGTACCAAATGGCGCCGGCAATGGCATATTGCGTAAGGGGCGCCATCATCCCGTTCCACAATCCGGAAACGCGCCAGGGATGGGACCGGGGGTCCTTGGGGGCGTCAGGCATGGCCTCCGCAACCTTACCGGCGGATTCCGCCTCCTCCGCGGACTTCTCCCAATCGCGGAGTTTCTGCGTGTACTGTTCGAGCACTGGAGGGAATTCGGCAATGCTTTGCCGCCAGGCATTCGCTTGTGTCTTCAAGTCGGGGTCAGCTTCCACGGCCGCATCGCTGGTCCAAGCCTCAGCCTCCGTCCCGCCCCAGGAAGACGAAATCATCCCCACGGGGACTTTTAGATTTTGGTGCAAATCACGGCCGAAGAAGTAACCTACTGCGGAAAACTCACCTACCGTTGTGGGGCTTGCCACCATCCACTGGCCCTGCACATCCGTTTGGGGCTTCCCCGCCACCACCTTCTTCACCGTAAACATTCGCATCAGGGGGTAATTGGCCGCCGCCACTTCGTGCTCTGCATTCTTCACTCCCCTGCCCGGAACCGATACTCGAAACTCCATGTTCGACTGTCCGGAACATACCCACACTTCACCCACGGCGACATTATGGATGGTAATGGTGTTCTTCCCGGCCACCGTCATTTCAAAAGGCCCGCCTTTTTGCAGCCGTTCCAATTCCACTTTCCAATTCCCGCTGGAATCGGTGGTGGCCATTTTCTTTTGCTCGCCCAGAACCACCGTAACCTGCTCACCTGCATCGGCTGTTCCCCAAATTGCCACCTGCTTGCCTTGCTGCAGTACCATGTTGTCACTGATCAGCGCCGGCAGTTTGACGTCCGCAACCGCCGTCGCAACCCCCATGAGTATGGCGAGAACGAGCAATCCAAGCCGCGGCCTCCCGACGTGCCCCCTCGGGTCTTTAAGTTGATGATTCCGTATCGATCCTGTTTTCATGGAAACTCCTCTGTTGGTATGTCGGACAAATTTCGCCGCAAGCATCGCGCGCAGATACTAACACTGCATCTCTTTCGAGGCCAGAAGTTCTCGTAGAGTGCAAATTCCTCCTTGACAAGGTTTGCGTCTCGGCAAAAAATGTGGCGTGTACATTCACAGTGGACTATCATAACGATGCCCGACAGGCACGCCTTCACCCTTCAAGAAATCGTCACCATGGAAGAAAACAGAAGACATGGATGGGAGGCGATGAAGCACTTCGCCGCCATCCGCTCGCAGGAACTTGCAGGCCGATATAGTTTCAATCACTTCGCAACGAGAAGGAAATCCATCAAGTAGTAGGGGGGCCACTTTGAAGAAAATATCCCGACGGGGTTTTATGGCGGCGGTTCCCGCGCTCGGCGCGGCGCCGGTATTCGCGGGAAACGGGCGAGCGTCATCGTCAAAGCTCCAGGCCGCGGTCTTTGTCTGCGATATTACGCCTCCGCTGGGAAGCCCCCTGCCGATGTGCAAACCTCCCGAGGCCACCAGCGCGGATATTTCTCTTCAGGCAAAGGGAGTGGTAATTTCCGATGGGAACACCCGTTACGTCCTCTGCTCCCTCGACTATTGTGAACTGCGCACCGGGGCGCACGACCTGTTTCGTCGGAACATTGCCAATGCTCTGGGCGTAAACGAATTGCAGATTGAGGTCCACTGCATCCATCCGCACGACGCACCTCTTTACGACACCCAGGCTGAGATCCTTGCGGGAATGGTCCCATCCCCACCCCGCACCACGGATTTGGCATTTATTGCGTTGGCATCGGAACAGGTGGCAACCGCCGCGCGCGAGGCATTAAAGAACTTGCAGCCCCTGACCCATGTTGCATGCGGCAAAGCCAAGGTGGAAAAGGTCGCGTCCAACCGCCGGGTCCCGCTGCCCAACGGCAAGATAGGTGTTCGCTTGAGCCATTGCAACGACCCCGTGCTGATTGCCGCGCCGGAGGGCCTGATCGACCCATGGATGCGAACCATTACACTGCTCAACGGGCAGCGTCCCATCGCGCGGCTGCACTACTACGCCACCCATCCGCAAAGCTATTATGGCCAGGGCCACATGAATCCGGATTTCCCGGGGATTGCTCGCGAGCGCCTGGACAAAGAGGAAGGCATCCCGCAGATCTACTTCACCGGCTGCGCCGGCAACGTTGCGGCGGGGAAATACAACGATGGATCGCATGAAATGCGCGGCGTGCTCGCCAACCGGCTGTATGAGGGAATGAAAGCCGCCATTGCCGCCACTGGGAAGCCTGAACCCGCAACTCTTTCCTGGAAAAACACTGATGTCCGGTTCCCGCCACGCCAGGAGGCAGACTTCTCCGAGGAGTCTTTCCGCTCGGTGCTGGCCGACCCCACCAAAACTTACGCGCTTCGCATGAGGGCGTCGATTGCGCTGGCGTGGTGCGAGCAACTTAAGATCCGGCCGACGTTGGACATCTCCTCCTATCGGCTTGGGCCCGCGACGATTGTGCACCTTCCGGGTGAGGCGTTTGTGGAATACCAACTTTACGCGCAAAGCGTGCGTCCGAACGATTTCATCGCCGTCGCTTCCTACGGTGATGGCGGCACAGGCTATATCGTTACAGATGCAGCCTTCACCGAAGGTGGATATGAGCCAGGACAATCCTTTGTCGGGCCGCCTACGGAATCATTGCTGAAGGCGGCAATCAAGAAAGTAGTGGTCAAAGGTTAGTGGTTAGTTGCTAGTGGTTAGTGGGAAGTCGACAGTCAATAGTCGACAGTGGAAAGAGAATGTGGTTGGCGAATAATGGTGAGTTCGCGCGGGTTAACCACTGGCCACTATCACCAATAGGAGGAATGATGCTTCGTTATTTGCACTGCCTGGCGCATAGCCTGTTACTTCTGGCTGCCATCGCGCTTCTGCTTCCCCTGAGCTGCTTTTCGCAGACAGAGTCGAGTGCGCCGATCAAGGTTGGAATAATCGGCCTCGACACCTCGCACGTGATCGTTTTTACGAAGAGCCTTAGCGATCCCACCGACAAACAATACGTTCCCGGTCTCCGGGTGGTTGCCGCTTACAAGGGTGGAAGTCCGGATATGGAGGCCAGTTGGAGCCGCGTGGATAAGTACACCGCGGAACTGCGCGACAAGTGGCACGTGGAAATCGTAAATGACATCCCCACCCTCTGCAGCAAAGTAGATGCGATACTGCTGGAAAGCGTGGACGGTCGGCCGCATCTGGAGCAGGTAAAACCCGTCTTCGCCGCGCACAAACCCGTGTTCATTGACAAACCTCTGGCCGGCAGCTACAAAGACGCCAAGGAAATCGCCGAGTTGGGTAAGGCGGCGGGCGTGCCGTGGTTCACGGCTTCCAGCGTGCGATATTGGGGCGAGGTCGAACGATTGAAGCACGCCGAGGGCATTGGCAACATTCTGACTTTCGACGTTCTGGGACCCACAATCCGGGAGCCGCATGAGCCCTCAATGTTTAATTACGGCGTTCATGCCGCCGAGGTGCTTTACCAGCTCATGGGACCGGGATGTGAATCCGTGAGCATGCAGACGTCTGGTAACGAGGATGTATTGGTGGGAAAATGGAAGGACGGCCGCCTGGGAGTGATGCGAGGGTTCAGCAAAGGGCTCTATGCCTTTTCCATCACCGTGTACGGGGACAAGGGCGTTCTGCACTCCGAGGGAAAACCTGAGGCCTACCACGAGTTGCTGGTGGAAATCGCCAAGTTCTTCAAAACCCGCGTGCCTCCCATCGACAACAATGAATCTCTGGAAGTACTCGCATTTATGGAGGCCGCGGACGTGAGCATTGCGCGCGGCGGAGTGGCAGTTCCGCTCAGTGAAATCATGAAGTAAGACGACAACCAAGGAGCAACAGGTGATAAAGACAAATGGATGGACGGGTTTGGTAACACTTCCGCGCACGCGATGGGCGCTCGGCGTACTTACAGCTTTGGCGCTCACCTGTCTGATGCTGGCAGGCGGACAACAGCCGCAAAAGCCAGCCGGGAATCCCTCCGGCAGTGGACGGCTAGCGGCACGCATTTACAATTCGGGCTTTGACCTTGCCCATGACAGTTACAACGGCATCAGCGCCGCCAGTGATGGCAAGATCTATTATGTGCTTTCATCGCAAACCATCGACACGGGCGCGCAAGTCTATCAATTTGATCCCGCCACGGAAAAGATCAAGCATCTTGCCGACCTGACGGAAATCTGCGGGGAAAAAGGGCTGAAGGCCATTCCGCAGAACAAGTCGCACGTGCGGTTCTGGGAAGCAAACGGGAAACTCTACTTCGCCTCCCACATCGGGTATTACACGATTAAGAATGGTATGGAAACCATGGGGGATCCGCCCGCAGGTTACAAAGCCTACCCGGGCGGACATTTCCTTTCTTACGACCTGGCAACGGGCAAATTTGAAAACCTGGTTGTCGACCCACACGGCGAAGGCATCATCACCATGACCATGGACCCGGCGCGCGGCCGCCTTTACGGCATAACCTGGCCCACGGGTTATTTCATCCGCTACGACCTGCGCACCAAAGAACTGAAGGACCTCGGCCTGTATTCCGAATTGGGTGAAAGCGTTCGGGGGCCCAAATACCGCACCCTTTGCCGTTCCATGGCGGTCGACCCGCGCGACGGATCGGTCTATTTTACGAATGCCGATGGCGATATACTTCGGTATCGGTATGACCGCGATGTGGTGGAAAAGGTCGATGGAGAAGACCTGCGGAAGGATTACTTCGGCGTGTACGACCCCACGTCTTCCGGAACCATGGGGTATAACTGGAGACAGGTCGCTTGGTACGCGCCCGAAAATATGATTTATGGAGTCCACGGAAACTCCGGATACCTGTTCCGCTTCGACCCGCGGGCGGTGCGCGTGGAAGTGCTTGACCGTATCACCTCGCGGCCTTCGCAGCGTGCCGGGATGTATGATGAATTCAGTTATGGGTACCTGGGATTCATCCTCGGCCAGGACGGGAAGACCTTGAACTACCTGACCGGCGGGCCGATTTATCGCAGCGGCAAGCGGGTGGCGGGCAAGAGCGTGGCACAAAAAGGCGAATCAAAAGGTGAGGAGGATCTGCACCTGATCACTTACTACATTCCGACCGGCAAGTACATTGACCACGGCGCCATCTTCTTCCCCGACGGCCAACGGCCGAAGGAAGTCAATTCGATCGCGGTGGGCAAGGATGGCTCGGTGTACGCCCTGGCCGCCGTCACGCAGAATGGGCATAGCCGGACCGATTTAATGAGGATTCCGGGCCCCATACTGAGTCATTGAGGCCTCGCGTTGAACACTCGCAAAATGAAGGGCGCTGCGCGTACAATAGTGGCCTTGAAGCTGACGAATAGTAAGCGGATCATGTACCTGGGTCCGACCTCAGGCGATTGAGACGGAGTGCATTTTTATGATTAGGTCTCTGCACGCTGAAAACTTTCGATGTTTCAAGAAACTAGACCTCTATGATTTGCAGCGTGTCAATGTAGTTGTCGGAAAGAATGCAACTGGTAAAACAGCTCTAATGGAGGCCATGCGCCTGGCTCTCGGCGGAACGCCAAATGTTCTCTGGGGCATGAATCAGACAAGAGGCTTTTTCGCAAATGTCCCACAACCAATAACTCGCGAGGGATTTGAGTCACTGTGGAGTGCGTATTTTTTCAACTTTGACCCATCGGAAGCGATTTCTATGGATTGCGCCGACAATGAAGACCATCACGCGACCATACGGATTTTCTATGATGCGCAACGATCCGTGGCGGTTATGCCTCAGCATATACCGCAGCAGCAACCACAGCAACCACCGCCAGTATTGCCCAGTTCCTTTATTCCGCCCCTTGCGTTTCAGCGTTGTAACTTCTCTGGCGAAAGCTCCACCCTGTACGCATCGGTACAAGCGCAAGGCGGGGTGAACTTTGATTCAGGCCCCGAACTTGGCCCCGTTACTGAGTTTTTCCCTTCTTCCGCTTGGAACTTCAACCCGATCCTTCCCGCACAAATGTTTTCGCAATTGAGTCTTCAGAAACGTGAAAAAGCGATAGTAGACGCGGTTAGGGATGAGTTTGAGCCATCGTTGGAAAGTCTTCTAGTCTTGTCTCCGAGTGGAGCACCGGGACTTTACGCAGGCCTACGCTACCTCAAAGAGAAATTACCAATCGGTTATCTATCTGCTGGAATAAGCCGATTCGTTGCTATGCTCTCAGCAGTGCTCCTTCGCGGAAAGGGTGTTGTGCTTATTGATGAGATCGAAAACGGAATCTCATACAAGATTTTCCAACCTCTTTGGAAATACCTTCTGAAATTTGCCGTAGATAATGATACCCAAATTTTTGCTTCCACGCACAGTTTGGAATGTGTACGAGCTTTGCTTCCAGCGATGCAAGGACATGAACGTGAATTCACCCTCCTACGGGCTGAACGGACAAACGGATCATCGGCCATAACATTGGTACCGGGAAGGTTCTTGGAATCTGCAATAGACCAAGGGGTAGAAGTTCGGTGACCTTTATTCAGCCACAAGCGCTTGACTTTCTTCCTCATCCATTTTTCATCGCCACAGAGGGAATAGGGGACGCCCGCCTCATCGATGAGCTGCTGCAATTTAGGGGAATCACAAATTGCAGTGTTGGATGTCCAAGCAGGATAAGCTCAAAGGGTAAGACCGGCAAGGATGCCTTCCCGGATTACTTCGCTGCCATTCAAACTGCCCGGAGAAGAGTCGACTCAACTCAATTGCTTGGACTTCTTGTTGTTGCCGATGCAGATGCCAATGCGGGTGAGGCTTTTGGGGCAATCAGAACCGGCCTGGATCAAGCGGCTTTCCCTGCTCCCGATAAGCCGTTCAGTATCGAAGGAAATCCTTTTCGAACGGCAGTATATCTATTGCCGGGAGAGGGTAAGACGGGAACACTAGAACATCTTCTACTTGACGCAGCTTTCGTAAAAGCACCTAGTCTCCAAGACTGTTTAGATGACTTCTCCACGTGCACTGGAGCGCTTAGGTCGTCAAAGCCAAATAAGCTAGCCAAGATGAGAATGTCTGCTCTCGCAGCGGCGTTTTGTGAAGATAACCCGTGGTGCTCAGCTCACACAATGTGGAGCGATGATAAGAATCCCGTTCCAATTGACAGCCCTTGCTTTAATCACATCGGTGATTTCGTAACGAGATTTGCAAGTTAGCAATGTCCGGTCATTTGCTTTGCGTAGTGTACATACTTGCGTTAGCGATTCCCCGCGGCATAATTTAAAGCGGCCAAGCTCTTCCAGCCTGGCCGAGGAGGCTTCATCATGGAAAAGAAGATTTTCGAAGAAAAACCGAGTGAAGGCCGGAGGAATTTCCTTCAGGCCGGTGGCATGGCATTGTTAGGTCTCGCCATGCCGGAGGCGATGTCCGCCAAACCTCGCGCCGCTGAATCGCTGGCCATGTCAGGGGGCCCAAAGGCAGTTCACTTCCCTGCCGATAAACTTGAGGCACTCACCCGCTGGCCGCGCTACGGGCAGGCAGAAAAAGACGCGCTTCACCGTCTGATCGACACTGACATGTTTTATGAAGAACTCCCTCTGTTCGAGAAGGAGTGGCAGGCTTTTACGGGAATCCCTTACCTCAGGGCACACATCAACGGCTCATCCGCCATCACCAGCATGTTCTTTGCCATCGATCTGGAGCCGGGCAGCGAGATCATGGTGCCCTCTTATGACTTCCCCACTGACGTCCTGGCCATGCGCTTTTTTAGTTATGTCCCAATTTTCATCGACATCAGTCCCACCACGGGAACGTTCGACCTGGAAGATGCCCGGCGCAAATTTACCAGCCGGACTCGCGCCGTATTCCCCATGCATTCTTGGGGCATGCCCTCCGACATGGATCACATCCGTGATTTCGCCAAGGAAAAAGACTTGATCGTTCTTGAGGATGCTGCCCACGCGCACGGCGCCAGCATGCAAGGCAAGAAGATGGGAACCTGGGGAGATCTCGCCATATTCAGCTTCCAGGCCAGTAAGGTGTTGCCCACCGTGGAAGGCGGCATGGGCATGTATCACACCCGCCTGCACTATGAGCGCGCGACAGCCTTTGGCGAATATCTGGCTGCGGATAAGTACCCTGAAGACAGCCCCATCCATAAATACCATGGAACCGGATTTGGCCAGAAGTACCGCATGCACCCATTTTCCGCCGCTGTCGGGCGCATGCAATTGCGCACGTTTGAAGCTACCGCCGCACTGGTGGAAAAGAACGTCCGCCGCCAGAATGATCCCCTGATCCAATTACCGGGTTTGAGTGAGCCCTTTATTCGTCCCGACATAAAGCGCGCCTACTATCACGCCAACATGCTGCTGCTTGACTCCGCCAAAGCGGGCTTCTCCCGCGATGCCCTGGTAAAGGCACTGAAGGCGGAAGGCGTGCCCGTATCCATTTGGGATTACCCTGAACAACACAAGCTGACGATTTATTCCGAGGCGAAGTGGTGGCATCATCCCATCGTGATCCCAACTTCCATGCCGGGGAATGATTACATCAACGGCCAACACATTTTCCTGCCACTTTATTACGGCGAGGCCGACGATATTATCGATCAGAGCACCAAGGCGTTCCAAAAGATTTGGGCGCATAAGTCGGAACTCGCTTAGGTTATAGGGAACAGGTTACAGGGGACAGGTTTTGGGTGTTAGGTGTCAGGTGTCAGCGAATACCCGGCCTTCGCTCGATGCTTGGACGCTCGTAGGAAAAGTGGGGGCACCCTTGTGGGTGCCCCTACGATACGCTTTGTTCGCGGTTCCGCCGCGCTGCCCAGCCTATGTTTAAACCAATTATCAGTTTACTCCTGCTGATTACCGCGCTTACTTTGAGCGCGCAGCAACCCTCCAGCAATCAACCCACTCACACTGACAAGCAGAACCTGCTGACGTATTATGACGCGGCGGGAAAATCTCATCGTGTCAAGAACGCTGCGGACTGGCAAATCCGTCGAGCGCAGATCCTGCACAACATGCAAGTAGTTATGGGGCCGCTGCCCACACCTTCCACCTCGCCTCTGGATGTCCAAATCGAGAGCACGGAGGAACTGGCCACCGCGCGCCGGGAGAAGATCACGTTTCTGGGCGCTGACGGCGACCGCGTGCCCGCTTATCTTTTCATTCCCAAGTTACCCAAAGGGGTAAGGGCACCGGCGGTCCTCTGCCTGCATGAAACAACCTCCGTGGGTATGGGCAGTCCGGCTGGATTGGGCGGCAGACCCAACCGCCACTATGCCCTGGAGTTGGCGGAGCGCGGGTTCGTTACCCTGGCGCCCGATTACCCCAACTTCGGCGAATACCACTTCGACTCCTACGCGCATGGCTACGCCAGTGCCACGATGAAAGGCATCTCCAACCACATGCGTGCCGTTGACGTGCTGCAATCGCTGCCGGAGGTCAATCCGGACGAAATCGGCGTGATTGGCCACTCACTAGGCGGCCATAACTCAATTTTCGTAGCGGTATTCGACGACC
>CAYTMD010000041.1:0-21401 GCA_964438685.1 uncultured Acidobacteriota bacterium | reverse complement strand
ATTTGCGGATCACCTTACCGACGACGTCACCCGCCACTGGACCGGCACGCCGCAGTCGCTTGAAAGCATGGTCAGGATCGACGGCGTTGCTTACCGCATCATGGGGAAGACGCCGGGCGAGGAGGCTTTGCCACAGGTGGGGCTGGCCGTCTTTCCCACCCGCACGGTTTACCAATTCGAAGGAGCGGGAGTTCACGTCACGCTGACGTTCCTCACTCCGCTGTTGCCCCACGATTTGGATGTCTATTCCCGCCCTGTCACCTATCTCATCTGGGAAGCTCGCGCGGTGGACGGCCGCACCCATGCGGTCTCCGTCTACTACGCCAACTCCGCGCAGTTGGTGGTAAATACGGACGATCAGACCGTTGTCTGGTCGCGCGAAAAGGCCGGTAACCTCACCGTGCTGCGCATGGGATCGGAGGCGCAAGCGGTCCTCGCCAAATTCGGAGATAACGTGCGCATCGATTGGGGCTACCTGTATGCTGCCGCGCCGATGAGCACCGTAACCGCAAGCGCCATCGCCAGCCCTGCCAGCCAATATCGGGCGTTTATTGATGGAGGGGCTCTGCCCGGCGAGGACAATGCCAGCACGCCCGTTCCCGCCGGCAGTCGCCGCGCACCGCTAATGGCTTTTGTTTTTGATATGCACCAGGTTGGCGCGGAGCCCGTGGCCCGGCATCTCATCCTGGCTTACGATGACCAGTATTCCATTGAATATTTTCACCAACGCCTGCGCCCGTATTGGCGGCGCAACGGCGCCCAGGCGGCCGATCTCCTTACCGAGGCCGAGCACGATTTCAACTCGCTGCGAGCGGAGAGTGAGAAGTTTGACAGCGAACTCATGGCGGATCTCACCCGCGTGGGCGGAGCAAAATATGCGCAGTTGGCGGCGCTGGCTTACCGGCAAAGCCTGGCTGCGCACAAACTGGTGGCGGCGCCCGATGGCCAGACACCTTACTATTTTCCCAAGGAAAACTTCAGTTGCGGCTGCATCTCGACTGTGGACGTCATCTATCCGGCGGCGCCAATACTGTTGCTATCGAATCCACGCCTTGTGGAAGCATCGCTCGCGCCGGTAATGGACTACGTCAAGACCGGCAAATGGCCCTTTCCCTACGCGCCGCACGACCTCGGCTTTTATCCCATCGCCAATGGGCGCGACCCGCAGAAGACTGAATCGATGCCCGTGGAGGAATCCGGCAACATACTGATCCTGTTCGCGGCCATCGCCAAAGCTGAGGGCAGTCCAGCGTTCGCCGAAAAGTACGCGCCGATTCTGAAGCAATGGGCCGATTACCTCGTGGAAAAAGGGCTTGACCCCGAAAACCAGCTCTGCACTGATGACTTTGCCGGACACTTGGCGCACAACACCAATCTCTCCATCAAAGCCATTCTCGGCTTGGGTTCCTACGCGCAGATTCTGGAAATGCAGGGAAAGAAGGATGCGGCCAACGTCTACCGAACCAAAGCTGAGGGATTTGCCAAACGCTGGGTGGAAATGGCGAACGACGGCGATCATTACCGACTGGCCTTTGACAAGCCCGGCACCTGGAGCCAGAAGTACAACCTGGTGTGGGACAAAATCCTGGGCTTGAATCTCTTCCCGGCAGACGTGACCCGCAAGGAAATCATCTTCTACAAGAATCACCTCAACCGCTACGGCATGCCCCTCGACAGCCGCAAGACCTATACAAAACTCGATTGGGAGCTTTGGACCGATACCATGGCGGAGTCACCGGCGGACTGGGAAAAGTTGATTTCGCCGATCTACGATTGGGTCAGCCAATCACCCACGCGCGTTCCCCTCACCGACTGGTACTGGACCCGTGACGGTACGCAAGTGGCGTTCCAAGCGCGCTCCGTCGTAGGCGGGATCTTTATCAAGATGCTTTCGGATCCGGCGATTTGGAAGTCGTGGGCCGAGCGAGCTCGAAACTGAGAGAGGATGGAGCCCCTCACCTGACCAAGTGAAAATTGAAGGGGCGTACGGTCATGCGCCCCTACGCCTCTCCTCGCGACACCGATACCGCCCCACCGCAACCTGAAAAAGATTTCACCACAGAGACGAAGAGTTCGCTGAGAGCAGTCGGAGAAAAGGCTGTGGGTCGACAAATGACGAAGCGTCATCTCCGCCCACACAAACATAGGCGCTTTTCTCCGTGACCTCTGTGTCTCTGTGGTGAATCTCTTCTCCGCCGCACTCGAATGCGGTCACGCCCCCGCTTGACAGATTGTCCAAAATCACCTTAGTATTGAATTTCGATATCGAAACAGGGCATCGACAACCAACATGGATGATAGAAGCCTCTATTCGGGGCTGATTCGTCTGCATATCCTCCACCATGCGGCCGAAGAGCCTCTTTATGGCGTCTGGATCGCGGAGGAATTGGCGCGCCACGGTTACAAGCTGAGCGCCGGAACCCTTTATCCAATCTTGCATGGACTGGAGCGCAAGGGTTACCTGCGGTCTCATTTGGAGCGCAACGGAAAATCCGCGCGGCGCATGTACAGGATTACTCCCTTGGGCCGCAAGGCGCTGCACAGGGCCCGCCAGCGCGTGCAGGAATTGTTCGGGGAAATGTTTGGGATGGAGCATCACCACTGAAGGCGGCATGACGGGTGTGACTTCACTTCTGGAGACTCCTGATGGAAATATCTCTGCGTGCCCTCATTACGCTAATACATGGAGTGCTGTTTGGCGCCTTCTTCGTAATGGCAACTTACGGACTTGTGGTGGAGCTTTATCGTTCAGTCTATGCAGAGCAGCCCATAAAGCTAACTCCCCAGGGGTATTCCCGTGAACGTCTTTACCTCATCTGCATGGTGGCGCTGGGCTGGGCCGCAGTCCTTACGGGAGCTTACGTTATCTACCCATGGTATCGCGCCGTCCCGCCCGCCGGCGTTACCGACCTGGCCCTTTATCCCCGGTTTCTTTTGAAATCGAGCGCGGTGACAGCGGGATGGCACGACTTGGGAATGGAGTGGAAGGAGCATGTGGCCTGGATCGCTCCCATCGCCGTGACCATGGTGGCCTATGTCTTGACTCGATACCGGCATTCGATCCGGGAGCATCCACAAGTCCGCACCGCCATCCTAGTCTTCGCCGTGGTGGCTTTGGGAGCGGCGGGCGTCGCAGGATTCTTTGGGGCCATGCTTAACAAGTACGCGCCCGTGAACGGTGGCCCGGCAATCCACTTGAGGGGAAAGCGCCAATGACTCCTTCGCAGCCACAGGGTGTGGAACGGGCGGCAATTCAGTCGGCAGAATTTCTACCCAACGGACCCGCTGCGGCAGCCATCCTGGCGGCGGGGGTTGGCAGCGCGCTTCTGGGCATCCTTGCCGTGGCCGCAGATGCCTCCAAGCCCGTGGCCAGGTTGTTGACGTTTTACCTGCCCACTGGACCGCTCTCCGGCGTAACTTCCGTGGCGATTCTCCTGTGGCTGGTGACGTGGTTCATTCTGGCCAAGCACTGGCGGACCAGGACCGTCGCTATCGGCACGGTCAATGCCACCGCCTTTCTGCTTTTGGCCTTGGGAATATTACTGACCTTCCCGCCGTTTGCGGATTTGTTGCAGGGAAAATAAGCCGATAAAGGAGCATGAATGAACGTTGTTCGCAGTTGCACAAAATTAACGCTCATCCTGCTCTTTGCGCTGGCCGCCACGAATCTATGGGCAGGCCCTCCGTTTCAGACCGACGACCCGGAGCCCATTGAATTCCGGCATTACGAGGTCTACCTGTTTGGTGCCACGGACGGGACCCCGGTGGAAACCGATCCGGTCGCGCCGGCGTTCGAAGCCAATTGGGGCGCAGCTCCCAATCTTCATTTGCATATCATCCTGCCTTTTGGAGCCATTCTTCCCTCCAATAATCCCCGGTATTTTCCTGCGGGAGTTGGTCCGAGCGCTTATGGTTTTGAGGACATCGAATTGGGGGCGAAGTATCGATTTATAAAAGAGACCAAGCACCGCCCTGAATTTGGCACCTTTACGATGCTCGAAATCCCCACTGGCAGCTATAGCAAAGGGTTGGGCGTCGGAAAAGTCTGGTACAAACTGCCAGTCTGGGCACAAAAGAGCTGGGGACACTGGACCAGCTACGGGGGCGCCGGATACCAGGTTGTCAGGCAGGATCAGTATCGCAACTTTGCCTATGGAGGATGCCTGCTGCAAAGGGACATCGGGAAGAAGCTGACGCTGGGGGCGGAAGTTTACTCGCATGGGGCGGAAGGGCTGGCAACAGCACAGACAAGGTCTGCCACCATGATTGACGTTGGCGGCTATTACTACATCCGGAACCCCGGCTGGCAAATCCTGTTTGCCTATGGCCACACCGCCTTTGGGCAAACCGAGAACTACGCCTATCTTGGGCTGTACCACACCTGGGGATCAAAACCGGGAAAAGGCCTCAATGGATTCCTGGCTCATACTCTTTCGTCACTTTAAGTCGCGTTTCTCACTCCCAACACAACCAGATTAATTGCGCTCGAAACCGAAACAAGAGAAGATGATTGTCGCAACGAACACGTTGCGAGAAATCAAATTCCCTGGGGGCCATGAATGCCAATTGTTCGAAACGTCATTAATACTGTGCTCGCATGCCTATTCTTCCTATCCATTGCCAGTTTCGCTGAAGATCACACTGTTTTCTATGCAAAGCAGATTAGCGCGCAAAGGTACACCGCAGTCGAGGGTGGTGGATATTTCCCGGTACTGACTGAACTCGACAACAAAGACCTTGCAGCCGTGGTGCGAGGTGGAGACCGCCACATGGGAGTAAAGGGCCGACTCGACTGGGTTCGGTCTACGGACGGCGGAAAGACCTGGACGTTAAAAACCCTGGCGCAAGGCCCTATGGACCACCGCAATCCCGCGATGGGCCAGCTCAACGATGGCTCGGTCCTTGTGGCGTATGAAATCGACCGGAGTTATGGTCCCAACGGTGAAAGTCTGAAAGATCGTTTAACCGATGGCATCTATACCCTGCGTTCGAACGATCACGGCAACACCTGGAAAGGACCGTTCAAATCGCCGCTGCCGATGGAAACCTGTCCTTCGCCTTTCGGGAAAATCGTGCAACTGCCTGACGGCACCGCATTGATGGATGTCTATTCTCTGAAAATCACGCCCGGCGCGTCTCCGGTCAGTATCACCCAGGTTTACCGCTCCAAGGACGGCGGCACGACGTGGGGCGACCCATCGGTGATTGCGGAAAACTACAACGAAACTGACCTGCTGGTTCTGCCGGATGGAAGAATCCTGGCCATGCTCCGTTCCAATGTGGGGCAGCACCTGGATGTTTCGTTTTCCACCGACAAGGGCCGCACGTGGAGTCCACCCCGCCAGGTCACCCACAATATGGAGCACCCGGCAAACGTGATCCTGCTGAAAGACGGCCACCTGCTCCTCTGCTACGGCGAGCGCAATCGCCCCTTCGGCGCGCGAGCCATGCTCAGCCGGGACTTGGGTCAAACTTGGGGACCAGACGTCATCATCCTGGCCGCCGACGCACAGCGGCTCGACTGCGGCTATCCCAGCTCCGTTGAGGTGGCGCCGGGCAAGATCGTGACCCTCTACTACGGCGTCGATGACCTCAAGGACACAATCCCTGTCAAACCGGATCTCCGCGGAATCTACGCTCGCGCCATCGTGTGGACGGTTCCCGATTAAGCGGAAGGGACGCGTGACTTGGAAATGATCCTGATGGCCCATTAAAGGCGGGGCTGAACAGGCTGCGGAAAGACCCGTGGTCTCCTCGACGCCCTGCAAGGGCACAATATAGTAGCCGGGGGCAGCGCCCCCGGAAAGCCCGGTCCGCCGTCCCCGACCCTGAAAGGGTCGCATTTCCCACAAATGTGAGACGCAGACATGCAAATTGCCATCCGAGTTCGACCCTTTCAGGGTCGAACCTTGTTGGGGGACACGTTTTCCGGGGGCGTTGCCCCCGGCTACTATATCAATCCCCTGCGGGGATCAAGGATGAATATTCTCGAAGAGTTTTTCCGCAGCCTATGAAGCCCCGCCCTTCCAAGCAAGGGGAGGATTCCAGCTTAGCTTCGGCAGAATGTGGTACGCGCCGGCGGCTGGTAAGCCACATCGAGATGGGGTGTTTCCAGCCGCTGGTGATTCTGCACTTTGGAAGTCAAGCAGCTTTCCAGGATGCCGCTAACCAGAAGCGTCCGCTGGATCGGGTACGGCGCCACGCGCGTTTGGAACATCTGGTCGATCCCGTGCACCAGGCATGCCGAGTAAGTCACATTCGGAATGGGCGTTAAGAGGAATTGCGTCGACTGGACCGCTGGCACGTCTTTCAGCCGCGCGGCAAAGTTGAAATCCTGCAAAGCGCCGTCAAGCATCAATAGGGTGGCCTTCAGCCCGTCGCGGTATTCAATAAAGTAAGCAGCGGGATTGGCAACAAGCTTCGGCAATTGGCCCGATGAAACCAGGTCCTCGGGCCGACTCTCTGCCGCATCCATACCCAATGGCGTGTCGCTGCGCGAAAGGGCGGAAATCAGCAAATCCTTCGACCAGCGGCCTTCGTCGCCTGCCTTCCACACCTCGTCGCCCTCGATCATTTGCACGGCTTTAACGCCCGTCTCGCCGTGCTCGCGTCGTTCCACCATGCATTGCAGGGCTTCCAGCGCATGAAAATCCATAGGATCGGACCCGCCCTCGCCCACCATTAAAGCGTCCTCGATCTCACATCCTAGGGGCAATTCAAGTTCAGGCAAACGAAAAGTGACAGGCAGAGATGATCCGCCAAGCATGGGAAAGTCCAGGCGGCGCGACGTTTCCACCATGCTCTTCGCTTTGGGAAAGCTGTAGGAAAGGTGCTTGTCGTTGTAAACCGGCACAGACCGGCCGCTGCGCTTGAAAACCTCAGTGCACTGCTGGAAAAACTCGTACCGGGGATACAGTATCTGGCCCTTTTCGTTGCGCGGATAATCGCCGTGTTCGGCAACGATCAGGACGGCATCCACCGCCAACTCCTTGCCGCCGCAGCACAGCGCTTCGGCAATGGTGGGATATACATGGAAGCCGAATTCACGGGCGCGTTCACCGCTTAGGTCGCCCTCCGGTTTCTGGTCCACGTAAAGTGAAACCACCTTAACCGCGGGTTTTTGCCAGGCGCCGGCGTATGGATAGCCGACGAGAAATCGGTCGCCAATATGCTGGGCATGTGAAAGGTACTTGTAAATGGTCGCGATGATGGCGAGCCGCTTGATTGGAACTTCTGCGCCGGGCAGCAAAAGCCCTGCGGCCGCAGCCCCGGTCTGAAGGAATTCCCGTCGAGTCAGCATTGGTTAATCCCTCATAAAGGTCGATTCGGCAGTCGGCTGATAGGTGATCGCCAGGTGCGGAGTTTCAAAACGCGTTTGCTGGCGATACAGGCTTTCCATGCCGGCGGCCACCAAACCCGTCGTGAGCAGCGTGCGCTCGACAGGATAAGTTGGCTTGCCGGTCAAAAACATCTTCTCCATATTATTCACCAGCGGATTGAAGAAGTCTGCCAGCGTGGTGCGCCCATCGGGCATCGGCAGATACATTTGCGTGGAGAAGGGCTCGCGCCGGCCCTCAATTTCCGCGGCGAAGTTGAAGTCCTTCACCAGCGGCGCGAAGACGTTTGAGCTTGAGCGATGATGCTCCACATCGGCACCGAAGTTGAAATCCTTCGCCAGTCCATTCAGCAAAATCATGGTGCAGAGCAGGCCGTCAGTATGCTCGTATTGGTAGGCGATCGGGTCGGCCAACAAACGGCGCAGATCGTCATCCGTCGGAAGTATGTCGTTGAAGCCGGGCCGCACCGGGGCAAGCGTGTGGCTGCGGCATAAAGCTGCCTCCATCAAACGGCGCGACCAGCGGCCCTCGCGCAACGCGTCCCAGAACTTTTCGCCCCGATAGGCCTGGAGCCACTTCACTCCCGCTTCCCCGCCCTGCCTCCGCTCGACCATGCATTGAATCGTCTCGAGACCGTGGAAATCATAGCTATCGACGCCGCCGTAGCCAACGCACAGCGCTTCGCGGATGCGCGAACCCAGCGGCATTTCCACCGAGGGAATCCGCCAGGTCACAGGCAGGCTTGAGCCGGCCATGTAGGCGAACCCTATTTCGCGCGAGGTATCGACCATCCGCTTTGCCCAATCCCAGTTCCACGACAAATGCTTGTCATTGAACATCGGGACCGAACGTTGACTATCCTTGAACACCTTGATGATCTGCTGGAAGAATTCCCAGCGGGGGTATTGGGTTTGGCCCTTCTCATTGCGAGGATATTTGCCGTGCTCACCGACCACCACCACGCCATCCACCGCCAGGTTGCTGCCTCCAAGGGTCAGGGCTTCCGCAATAGTGGGATAAATCCGCATGGATGGAAACTGCTCGCTGCGGCTGCGGCTCAGGTCACCTTCCCCCACCTGTTCGACGTAGAGGGAAACCACGTCCATCGGCGGCCGATAGTGAGTGCCCTTCCATCCGTAACCGTATAGGAAGCGGTCCACTATGTGCTGGGCGTGCGAGTACTTGAAATAGGTGGTGACAACGGCGGCAAGCTTGGGGCGATATGTGCTCATAATCGGGTGACTTCCAAACCTTTGCCGATGGGCAACGTAATTGACTCCACCCCAAGTTGCGAGCGGACATGCGCGGCGTGGCTCGTGAGCGAGTGGGAGATGATGTGGTCCGCAACAATAGGTTCCGCGCCGTCAGGGTCCAGATTGCGATGGCGCTCCGCCTGGGGCAGACCAAGGGCATCCTGCCGGAGCTTGCGCCCCCACAACCCCTCGATTTCAACCCGTTCGCGTTCGCCCAACATCGCTTTATGCAATGTACCACGAGACGGCAATTCGCAAGCCGCCCGGAATTTCCGTCACGGGTTTGGAAACGCATTGCCAGTGGGCCGTGGATTCCGGTTGACCCGCCGCTCCTGTTTCGGCGACTATAAACGACCCGAGGCTTCATCGTTCGACGCCCCCGCCCGGCCTGATTTTCCTCCCCTGATTGGCTGATTCCGGACAGGCGGACCAAGCGGTATTAAGGCTGTAGTGGTCGTGTGCTGAATGCGGGGATGAAATATCATGCTGAGGGAAGATATGAATCCGCAATCCGACGAGGTGAGTATGAGCGTGGGAAAAGAATCCCAAGGTGCACCCAATATTCCGAATGAAATGCGCGCCGTGGTATTGGACGGAACCGGCTTCTCCCATCTGGGGGTGCGCAAGGTGCCGACACCGCGTCCCGGCCCGCAGCAGATGCTGGCGCGGGTGGACGCCGCCGGAATTTGCACCTCGCTGATCAAGCTGATCGAGCAGGGACCGAACCACCCGCTTATTTACGATATGGACATCACGCGGTTTCCGCTGATTCTTGGCGATGAGGGCTCCGTCACCCTGGTCGAGGTTGGCGCCGGCCTTCGCGGACGCTATAGTCCGGGGCAGCGGTACGTCATCCAGCCTGCCGTGGATTCCGCGCCCATCAACCATCGCGAACGCTATCGTGATGGCGGGCGGGGAATCAACAAGGTGGCGGTAGGTTATACCTTGGGCGGCCACCTGGCGGAATACGTTCTGATTACGGAAGAGATTCTTGCCGCCGGCTGCTTGCTTCCGCTTCCCGACGCCACCCTGCCTTTCGCCCATGCGGCGTTGAGCGAGCCTTTCTCCTGCGTCATCTCGGCGCAGGATCATCACGTTCACCTGACGCAGAGGGACCCGCTCGGTCCACGCGGAATGGTGAAAGGTTTGAAGCAAGGTGGCGTAACCGTGGTCTTGGGAGCGGGCGCCATGGGACGGATGCACGTTGCCCTGGCCATGAGTTATCGGCCGCGCGCAATTGTGGCTGCGGACCTGGTGGATTCGCGTCTGGAAGTGGTGCGGTCACTGTTCGGTCCCCGCGCGGCGCAACTTGGCATCGCACTTCGCCCCCTGAACCCCGCAAACGAGAATCTGAAGCAGGTGGTGAGTGACTTGACGAATTACGCCGGCGCTGATGACGTGATTGTAGCCGTCGGCGCTCGCCAGGTCATTGCCGATAGCCAGGGCTTGCTGGGCCGCGGCGCCGTGCTGAACCTGTTCGGAGGTTTGAAGAAAGGCGAGGACACGGTGGGGATTGAGACCAGCATGGTCCACTACAAGGAAGTCAACATCACCGGTTCCAGCGGCGGGTCTCCGTGGGATGTGGCGCGCACGCTGGAGTTGATGGCCGCCCATGAAATCGACGCGGGCGATCACATTGCGCGTGTCGGCGATTTGGCGCATACCGCCGATTTCCTGCAAATGATCAAGACGCAGACCATCGACGGCAAGGCGGTGGTCTATCCGCACCGGCCGAGCAGCGAGATCCGTTCGGTAAAGTCGTGGACAGCGCAGAACGAAAAAGAGTGGTTAGTGGGAAGTGGATAGTGACTGGTACGCCGACCTTGAGGTCGGCATATGCCAATGTATCGCTGACTTTGAGGTCAGTACATGTTACGAGGGCCGAACAGCGTTCGGCCTCCGAGCGCTGACTTGGAGGTCAGCGCCAGGGCATCGACCCTGAGAATCAGAATCAACGCGATGGGTGAGGCGCTACACCAGCCACTAACCTCTAACCATGAAGGAACCAACCGTGACCTTGACCGGCAATCGCACTTTTGTAGGATTCGGCTTTGGAGCTATTCAGGCGGGACTGTTTCTCTACGAAGCTTTTCGTTCCGCGGGATTCGCCCGTCTGGTAGTAGGCGAAGTCGCGCCCGGCGCGGTCGATGCGCTTCGCCGCAATGCCGGATGCTTCTCGGTAAACATCGCGCACGCCGATCGTGTGGAAGCGGCGCACGTAGGTCCGGTGGAGATTGAGAATCCCGCCGTGCCGCAGGACTGCGCGCGCCTGGTGGATGCCGTGGCCGGGGCGGAAGAGATCTCCACCGCCGTTCCCAGCGTCCGTTTCTATGCAGGGTCGGACCCAGGCAGCATTCATCGCATCCTGGCGCAGGGACTCCGCCGGAAAGCAGCCGCGGGCGGGCCAAGAGCGATCGTTTACGCCGCCGAAAACCACAATCACGCAGCAGAGATTCTGGAAGCGGCCGTCTTTGACGAGATTCCCGCCGCCGAACAATCCGCGGTGCGCGACCGGGTGCGCTTTCTCAACACCGTCATTGGGAAGATGAGCGGAGTCATCGCCGATGCCGGTGAAGCGCAGGCCCGGCACTTGTCCACCGTCACTCCGGATAGCTCGCGCGTCTTCCTGGTGGAAGCGTTTAACCGCATCCTGATTTCCCAAGTCAACTTTCCGGAAGCAGCCGGCGAACCGCCATTCCAACGCGGCATTACTGCCTTCGCGGAGAAGGAAGACCTGCTGCCCTTTGAGGAAGCCAAACTTTACGGCCACAACGCCACGCACGCGCTGGCGGCTTACCTCTGCTCTTTGCGCGGACTCGGCTACATTGCCGAGGTACGTCAGGTTCCCGATCTGCTGGGGTTCATTCGCGCCGCGTTTCTGGAAGAATCGGGTGAAGCGCTGATTCGCAAACACGCCGGGAAGGATCGTCTGTTCACGCCCGATGGATACCGCGAGTACGCCGACGATCTGCTGGAGCGAATGACCAATCCTCATTTGCAGGACAGCGTGGAACGCGTGGGCCGCGACCCGCACCGTAAGCTGGGTTGGGACGACCGCCTGGTGGGAACCATGCGCGTCGCCTTGCAGCAAAACGTTCCCCCCCGCCGCTACGCCATGGGAGCCGCCGCCGCTCTGGCCACGCTTGATCCCGCATTCCTTAAGACCGGCCTGGCCGCGCAAGCCCTCCTGGCCCCCATCTGGGGCGAGGAAGCGATGGATACGAAAGAGGCTGGCGAAGTCCTCCGCTTGATCGAACAGGCAAAGCACCGCTTGCAGCAATGGCGTGACTCGGGATTCAACGAGATCGGTAAAATGTAGGCAGTAGACGGCATACAGGACACGGCAAAAGCGTTGCGGGTATCTTGACGGTGAAGCCCAGAATCCGGGATTACGAATCCAAGTCCGGAATCTCGAATCCTGAATTCGGAATCCCCCCCTCCGATTCGCTGCTTTGGGGGATACCGGCATCCGCAGATCTTCGTCGTATGCCGCAGCATATCTCCTATTGTTTCCATAACTCCTCGGGGTTCTTCGGGTAAGTGGTATTGGTTTCTTCAAGATAGTACGGGGAAGGGAGAGACCGGAGCGCACGCCTTCACATAACTAACTTAATTTCAATAACTTATCGTTAACTCTGGCAAGTTACTTGCCTTCATGAACTTATCGGAGCATTGCGGAAGCGATCCTTTGTTTTCAATAACATTCCGGCTTCGAACGGGCAAAAAAAGAATTCTTTTTTCCTTTAATGTTCCCTTGGTGGAAATGACCAGACTTTGCCCCGTGCGATCCGGGGTCCGGTGAATTCTCGAGCTTTGTCGCGATGAGCCTCGAGGCGGGCGGAAGTGAGATTGGCGACTTGCGGAAGGACATGACTGGGCCTATACTCGAACTTCTTGTGACTATATACCATAGCGATACTATTGTCAAAAGTAAAAACAAGGGGTAGAGCCTAGCGCGGGCCTGCCGCGGAGGAAGCCATGGCCGGCATCAGCGGCCGGGCGAGTCAGCCAAGCGGAAATTTCAACGCACGACTCTCCCCTACCCGGGAGAGTAGAATAGTGCTCCCTGGAAACTTTCCGCCGCCTCTTCACGTATAGGAACTCAGGAGCTCCGCATGGAACTGAAGATTGAGAACTTATCCAAGACCTACGCCAATGGCACCAAGGCGCTCGACAATGTTTCACTCTCCATCCCGCACGGCATGTACGGCCTGCTGGGGCCGAACGGCGCCGGCAAGACGACCCTGATGCGCACCCTGGCGACGCTCCAGGAGCCCGATGCCGGTACCGTCCGCCTTGGAGAGATTGATGTCCTGAAGCAGAAGGATGAAGTCCGCCGGTTGTTGGGCTATCTGCCCCAGGAGTTCGGCGTCTATCCCCGCATTTCCTGTCAGGACATGCTCAGCCACCTCGCGCTGCTCAAGGGCATCACCCGGAGCGGCGAACGGAAGCAGGTGGTTGAGGCCATGTTACAGCGATGCAACCTTTACGATGTGCGGAAGAAGTCGCTGGCCAGTTTCTCCGGCGGCACGCGGCAGCGCTTTGGCATCGCCCAAGCCCTGATCAGCAACCCCCAACTATTGATTGTGGACGAGCCCACGGCGGGGCTCGATCCCGGCGAGCGCAACCGCTTTTACAACCTCCTGGCGGAAATTGGTGAGCAGGTCATCGTCATCCTCTCCACCCATATTGTTGAAGACGTCATGGACCTGTGCAGCCGCATGGCCATTATTAATCTGGGCCGGGTGCTCTTTGAAGGCCACCCCGAGGACGCCATCAAGTCCCTTGCAGGCCGGGTGTGGCAGCGCTCCATTCCCAAGTCGGAATTAGCCGGCTACCAGCAGCGCTACCAGGTGATTTCCAGCCGCCTGGTAGGCGGACGGCCATTCGTTCACGTGCTGAGCGCCGACCCTCTTGACGCCGGCTTCACCCCCAGCACCCCCAATCTGGAAGACGTCTTCTTCACCAAAATTCGCGGTTGGAACTGAGACACCCTGATGCTCTGGCAAATCACCTGGTTTGAGATTCGCTACTGGCTCCGCTCCACGATGCTTTGGGTCTTTACCCTGGTCATCGCCGCCCTGTTCTTTGGCGCGGCCAGCTCCGACCACGTCCAGGTGGGCGGAGCTCTCTCCAACACTTACCGCAACGCGCCCTTTGTCATTGAGAACTATTACGCCATGGTCGGCCTGCTGACGCTGCTGATGGCCACCGCGTTCATCAATTCCGCGGCGCTGCGTGACTTCAGCAACAACACGTACCAGATCATTTTCTCGTCGCCCATCCGGCGGCGCGATTTCCTTTTCGGCCGGTTTTTCGGCGCGGTGTTCGTTTCCATCATTCCCATGCTGGGCGTTTCCCTTGGCATCCTGCTGGCCAAGTACATGCCCTGGGTTGATGCCGAGCGCTGGGGTCCGGTTTATTGGAGTGCGCACTTCAAAGCCATCATGATGTTTGCCCTCCCCAACACCTTCTTCGTGGCCGCGGTCCTGTTCGCAGTCGCGGTGCTAGCGCGCAATGAGATTGTTTCCTTCGTTGCCGCACTGGGATTGTTGACAGGCTACGTGGTGGCGGAGGCGCTGACCCAGAACCTGGAGCGCGAGCGTATGGGGGCATTACTTGACCCTTTTGGCATCCGAACTTTCAACCTCGTCACCAAGTATTGGACCGTGGCGGAGAAGAACTCGCTGGCGATGGGCGCCAGCGGCCTGCTGCTTGGGAACCGTCTGCTTTGGGTGGCGGTGGGCGCGGCGTTCCTGGCCTTTGCCTAATTCCGCTTCAGCTTTACCGAAAGGCGCAGCAGGGCTCGCCGCGTTCGTCACGAGGCTGAGGAAGGCGCCACGGCCATCCTGCCCTTGCCCACCGTCTCCTTCACGCCGACCGATGCGCCAGGGACAACCTTGCTGGCCGCAATCAGAATCCACCTGCTCGGCATCCTTAAAAGCACCGTGTTTATTGTTGTCCTGCTCGCGGCGTTGCTGAACTGCGTTCCCAGTATCGTCATGAGCGCGCGCGAGGGCTACGGCGTCAGCACGCTGCCGGTCACCTATTGGATCCTCCAGATCATCGCCGGCTCACTTTACCTGTTTATCATCGCGATCATTACTTACTACGCGGGCGCACTGGTATGGAAGGATCGGGACCAGCGCATTGATGAGATTGTGGACTCACTGCCGACACCCGAATGGATCGCATACCTCTCGCGGCTCACGGCGTTGGCCGTCACCGTCATGCTGGTGCAGGTGCTGGCGCTTTTGAGTGGCGTGATCGTCCAGTCCTGTTACGGTTATCATCGCTACCAGCTTGGGCTCTATTTGAATCAACTGTTCCTGCGCGATGGTTCGTTCTTCCTGTTCTTTGGGGTATTGGCATTCTTCATTCACGCCCTTTCACCCAACAAATACGTGGGCTATTTTCTCTACATCGCTTTCGCCATCATCAATCTCTTTATCTGGAAGCCTCTGAACATTGCAACGAATCTGGTGCAGTTCGGATCGGCCCCGGATGTGGTTTACTCCGACATGTTCGGCGACGCACCATACATCGCCGCCTGGCGCTGGTTTACCCTCTATTGGGTTCTGTTCTGTGCATTGCTGGCCATTGCCACGGTCATGTTCTGGCCGCGTGGCCGCGCCGCGGGCTGGCGCGAACGCTGGCAACTTGCGCGCCTTCGCTTCCACGGCACGTGGCCGGTTTTGACCCTGGCGTGTTTCCTCGCCTTCGGCGCCACAGGAGGATGGATCTACTACAACACCAAAATCCTGAACCCCTTTCCCGGGCCCAAGGATATTGAGCGACGTCAGGCGGAATACGAAAAGAACTACAAGCCGTTCGACAAGCTGCCGCAGCCGCGCCTTCGCAGTGTGAAGTACTCCATCGACATCTTCCCCGAGACGCGTAACATGACCCTGCGCGGCGAAGCGGTGATTACCAATCCCTACGCACAGCCGTTGAATGAGATCCACTTCACCCTTGACCGCGAATACGACGTGAGCCTGCAGATTCCGGGCGCAGCACTTGCCAAAGACGATACGCGCCTCTACTACCGCATCTATCATTTCACCTCACCGCTTCAGCCAGGCGAAGGCCGTACCCTGAATTTCACCGTCAAGAGCCACAACCGCGGCTTTGAAAACTCAGTCAGCAACGTCGGCGTGGTGCAGAATGGCACCTTCTTCAACAACACCGTCGGCCCGATGATCGGCTACGAGCCCGGCCGCGAGCTTACAGACCCCAACGACCGCCGCAAGTATGGTTTGGGCGAGCAGGTGTTGATGCCGCCGCTGGAACGTAACTGCACCGACGATTGCCGTGATAACTACCTGCGGGGCCACGCCGACTGGGTGGATGTGGACACGGTAATTAGTACCTCGCCGGACCAGATCGCCATTGCCCCCGGCTCACTGTTGCGCGAGTGGCGGCAGAACGGCCGGCGGTATTTTGAGTACAAGCTGGACCACCCCTCGCTTGCCTTCATATCGTTTATGTCAGCCCGCTATGAAGTCCGGCGCGAGGAATGGAACGGCATCAAGCTGGAGGTTTACTACGATCCGAATCATCCCTGGAACGTGCCGCGGATGATGAACTCGCTCAAGAAATCCCTGGATTACTACACGCGCAACTTCGGACCGTATTATCAAAAGGAGGCGCGCATCATCGAGTTCCCGCGCGTGGCAAGATTTGCCCAGGCCTTTGCCGGCACCATGCCTTATTCCGAAGGCATAGGATTCATTGCCAATCTGAACCACCCCGACGACCTGGACATGGTGTTCTACGTTGTGGCGCATGAAATGGGTCATCAGTGGTGGGCGCACCAGGTGGTAGGCGCGGATATGCAGGGTGCCACGTTCCTTTCCGAATCGCTGGCGCAATACTCGGCATTGATGGTGATGGAGAAGGAATACGGCCGCGATGCGATGCGGAAATTTCTGCGCTACGAGATGGACAATTACCTTCGATCGCGCGGCCGCGAGCGCCTTAAGGAGCGCCCACTGCTGACGGTGGAATCCCAACAAGGCTACGTCCACTATCGCAAGGCAAGCGTGGTGCTCTATTACCTGAAGGAGATGATCGGGGAAGACAAGATGAATGCCGCGCTGCGCAAACTGATTCAACAATACGCCTACAACCCGCCGCCGTACCCAACCTCCTGGGCGTTGGTGGACGCGCTGAGCGAACAAACCCCGCCGCAATATCAGTACTTGATCAAGGACCTGTTCGAGGATATTACTCTGTTTTCAAACCGCACCGTTGATGCCACCGCGCGCCGGCGGCCGGACGGCAAATTCGACGTAACTCTCAATGTCGAAACTCACAAGTTCAAAGCGGATGCCAAAGGCAATGAGGCCGAGGTCCCCGTCAATGATTGGATCGACATAGGTGCCTTTGCCAGGCCCGAGAAAGGCCACAAGTACGGCCGCACGCTTTACCGCGAACGGGTCCACATCGCGCAAGCGCGCTCCACGTACACCTTCGCAACCAGTGAATCACCAGACCAGGCCGGCGTTGACCCGTTCCTGCTTCTGATTGACCGCATCCCGGAAGACAACACAAAAAAGGTCACGATACTCGGGTCGGAAACACCGGCTGCGAAGTAGCGGGGTATCACAGCGTGGCGGAGTCGCCGCTGAACTATGACTCGCCTTAATCGTTGCTGATGGCGCGGTCGAGGGAAAAGGCTCCGCCGCCCCGAATCATCAGCGCTATGGTAATCGCCAGCACCAACAGGTGGTATTCAAAACCCTCGCCCTTCTGCTGGCCCATCCAGTTCATGAATAGGCCGTTCGACAGGTGCACCATGAAGATCGCCACCAACATGTTGACGGTGATCCCAAAGGCAGCAATGCGGCTCAGCAGGCCGACGATCAATCCCAGCCCGCCGAAGAACTCTGCGGCGATTGCCAAAAAGGCAAAGACTGCCGGAATATGCGCGGTTTGGGTAAAGTACCCCATGGTCGCCTTGAACCCGTACCCGCCAAACCAGCCCAGCATTTTTTGCGAGCCGTGCGCAAGGAATACTACACCGAGCACCAGCCGCAATACGGTCAAAACCCAGTCATCCGGGGTTTGGGATATTCTCTTAAGCATGTCGTGCTCCTTGAATTGGAATTTCCGTGGCGGCAGCCTGTGGCGCAGCCGTTGGGACCCATTTTAACTCTACCGTCTCACAGTCGAAACACCCGTATGCAGAAAGTAGCATGGGCGGAACTTGCCCCCCCGCAGGTTTTCCGGTCCGTTTGCGGGGACCGCGATTGAAACTCCGTTTACAAACTCACCACCGCCGGCCGGCCCCATTTTCCGCTGAAAACAAAATCCGACAGCGGCTTGCGTGTGCGCGCCGCCTGGTCTGCCGGCGGACCCTCATGGTAACCCAACGCCAGCGCCGCCACAGGTTCATAGCCCGCGGGGATGGCGAATAGGTCACGTGCCGCGTTCCTGTCGAATCCCCCCATCTGGTGAATGTGTAAATCGAGCGAAGTCGCCTGGACGGTCAGGTTGGCCACCGCCTGCCCCAGATCGTACTGGGCATGATGATTGGTGTGGGCAACGTGATCAAAATCGAGCTTGGCGACCGCCAGGATCAGGACTGGCGCCGTCTGCGCCCACTGACGATTCACATCCACCAGGGTGCTCAGTAATCGGTTGTAACCTTCCGCGTCCTCCCGCGTGGCCACGATGAAAGCCCAAGGTTGGGCGTTATAGCTCGACGGCGCCCAGCGGGCAGCCTCGAAAAGCTGCGCGAGTGTCGCCGCCTCGACGGGGCGTGAGGAAAAAGCTTTCGGGCTCCAACGGCGAGCCAAAAGCTCGTGGATCCCGGCTTGCGCCTCCTGCCTATACGTTTGTGATTTCGTTGCGTGCATGGTCCCTCCAGTTTTCTTATCGTTTGCCAGGGTTTCGTCCTCTGGCCTCAATCTATTCCGCAAGACGATATTCGTTACAACATGTATGTGATGCATAAAAAGCCGTTACGGTTCACGTGCTGCTTCCAAAAGATCCACGAACTTCTGGAGTTCGTGCTTGTCCAAGTGGCGCAGGAGCTTACGGTTATAGTCCGCCATGGGTCCATCCAGGTCCTTCAGAACCTTCTGTCCCGCCGGATCGATCCGTACGGTGATGACGCGGCGATCCCTGCTGTCGCGGCTGCGCGTGAGAAACCCGCGGTGTTCCAACCGGTCGAGAAGACGCGTAATATCAGGGTCGCGAGTAATCATGCGCTCCGCCACCTCGCGGCAGCAAAGGCCCTGCTCCCCCGCGCCGCGCAAGATGCGCAGGACGTTGTACTGGGTGTGCGAAAGGCCGGCCAGCTTCAGAATCTCCTCCGCGCCACGGGACAAGGCATCGGCAGTCCGCATCAGGTTCAGGTAGACCTCGGCCTGCAGGCTCTCAAACGGCTTGCCCTGCTTGATCTCGTCCTTGAGCTTGGGTGACATGAGTTAAATATAGTCGTTATAACGACTATTGTCAACAGGAAAGTGTCAGCCTTATGACTGGGTAATAGCGGGGTCTTCCGGGGAACTCGGGCGTCCAGAATTGATCTATTCCCGCGGCCGTGGAGAAAGTGGTGCTAGGCACCCTAACTACTTGGCGGTTTCCCTTCGCAATGCGTCGCGCAAAAACAACCGGACCGGGCATTAGCATCAACCATCAGGTCAGGGGCCAACGCTCTCCTGCTTCGCGCGTGGTTCCATAATCCACACGCTGCCCGAAACGGCGCCATCTTTCGAACCCTGGAGAGTGACGCGCACGGCGTAATGCGGGGTCGTCTTACGCTGAGTCACATGCAGCCAGCCCACGTTCACGTCGTTATGATTAAACAGCGGCGCAGGGAAAGTGATCTGGCCGATCGCCTTCCCATCTTCGAGAAGTTCGACTAACCGCGTGTAGGTCCGTATCCCACCATCGTCGCGCCGAACTTGCACTTGGACGTCGCCGGAGCGTGGAAGGAAAGGTGCCGCCTCCCATGTGAACTGGCGTGGCGTGTCACCAGTCAGGTCGGAAGCCTGCCATGCGCCAAGCTTGGTGCCTGGGGCGATGGCGTCATAGAATTGGATGTCCAGGGACTGCAGGCGCGAATACTGCGTGTTGACCCGGGAACTGAAATCGCTCCAATCGCGCAGGGACTGCGGTGTCCACGCCACCTCAGCCAGAGCGAGCAACCGCGGGTAAAGTTGGAAGTCGATGGCCCGTTCCGTATCCGCAATGTGTGTCCACATGCTCGCCTGCACCCCCAGAATGTGCCGGGCCAATGAGGGCGTGAATTCCGTGGCCGCCGGGTCGTAGGAGTAAACCTTTTCCAGGGGTGTGGTGTGGTACGTGTAATCAAAATAGGTGTAGGGATTCGGCGTCATCACCACGTCGTGGCCTGACTGAGCCGCCGCCACGCCGCCCTTGGTGCCGCGCCAGGACATGACCGTGGCTCCGGACGCAAGGCCGCCTTCCAAAATTTCATCCCAGCCGATCAGCCGCCGTCCCCATGCCGCTATGACCTTCTCCATACGCCGCATGAAGTAACCTTGCAATCCCTCTTCATCTTTGAGGCCCTCTGATTTAATGCGGGCCTGGCAGAGCGGGCACTTCTTCCACGCGTCTTTCGGAACTTCGTCACCGCCCACGTGGATGAATGTCGAGGGGAACAAGTCCATGACCTCCCCGAGAATTTCCTGATACATCGCGTAGACTTTGTCATTGCCTGCACACAGGGGCTGCGTCAGCTCCACGCGTTCACCCCAGAAGGGATGGACCGTGAACTTGCGTGGCTCGGGCAAGTCGCAGGCAAGTTCCGGGTAGGTGGCCAGAACTTCGGTGGAATGCCCGGGCATCTCGATTTCCGGAACGATGGTGATGTTGCGCTTCCTGGCGTAGGCGATGAGGTCGCGAATTTCCTGCTGAGTGTAAAACCCGCCGCCTCCTCCATAAGGCTCTACGCAGTGAGCGCCCACCGTGGTGAGCTCCGGATACTTCTTGATTTCCAGCCGCCAGCCCTGATCATCCGTCAGGTGCAGGTGAAGCATGTTCAGCTTGTAAAGCGCCATGCGGTCAATCGTCCTGCGCAAGTATGAGACCGGGAGAAACGTGCGGCTGCAATCCAGCATCAGGCCTCGCCAGGAATAACGCGGTTGATCCTGAATTGTTGCGCCGGGAATATCTATAGGCGTCTTCACCGCAGCGTGGGACTCGATTTCCGGTGGCAACAATTGGCGCAGTGTCTGAACACCATAAAATAGCCCCGCAGCGGTTACGGCCTCAATGCGGATATTGGAGGGCGTCACGGTCAACTCGTAGCCTTCTGAACCCAGTGTGGACGGCGCATGGAGTGATAGGAGAATTGTGCTGTGGCCTTTGGCGCCTTTCGGATTAATGTGCACACGGACGGATTTTCCCAGTGCCTCCGAAATTAAAGTGGAAAGGTATTCGCCGACCCATCGCGTTTGGTCGTCGTTTGACCGCACGAAAATCTGCGTCGCCGGTACTAAACTAAATGTACCGGCCCTCGCTTCCAGATGTGCAGGCTTGGGGATAATCGCCGGCTGCGTGCTGCCGCCAGCGCCCGGACCAACAACGGTGGTCAGGAGGCATACGGTGAAGAGAAGAGACAAGGCCGTGCGTTGGTAAGACTGCATGTTCGGACCTCCGCAGCCTGGAACACCTTGTTCCAGACCAACCGCGCAAGCTCACTCCCAGAGTTTGCGAGGTCGAAATGTGTCGAATGAAGGTTGCTTCTCAAACGGGCAAGTGTAGCAGATGAAACGGGTGGTATTACTGATTCGGCCCTAAACGGATGTAACGTTTTCGGGTGTTCATGCATCTAATA